>JAYKJH010000229.1:0-28278 GCA_035285345.1 Nostocaceae cyanobacterium
GCCAAATATCAAAAAACAATGACTCGACTTTTCAGAAGTCAGGTAATAATATTAATAGTGGCTTGTTGTGTCTTGTAAACCGAAACAAGCTATCTTCAGACCTTGTTCTACAAGTAATTTTCCATCAGAGTAGTGCCGAACAGGATGGTAACGGCAGATTTTGTTTTAGAAGCTGACGTAATCTTACCATCCCCAATTTTCAGTCACTACTCAACATAACTTTTGCTAGTAGTACCAAGGGATTGATACACAGGAAATTGTTTAATCTGTTCCACTTTTTTGTTGAGAGGACAAAAGTGAAATCAAGGTATTGTCAAATAAGCAAAACATAGTATAATTACGTGACTCTCAGTCATAAATCGGGATTGTTCCCAGTAAATTTGTCCTGAGAGTCAGCCGATAGTGACAATGCTTGTAAGTTAGCTAGATGCTCGGCAACTCAATCTGGCGTTAAAATCAATACCTTCAGGAACTCTAAACTTGTGTCGATATCTAGCCTTTTCTTTGATTTTCGGAAGATAAAGCTAATTTTATCATCTCAGTCAAAATACAGAGCCTGTAGGCACATATATTGACACAAATTTAGATACACTTGTATTTAAGTTAACAAAAGTTTTTGTTTTGTAAATCTCAATCAAGTAGTATTACCCTTCCTAGATTTACAAAACTTTGCGGTGTTCGTAACTGTAAAAGTCGTTAAAGCGCGGAATTAGACAGGACTGGCCTATGGATAACAAGCGGATGCATCACAACCAACAGCAATCGGATAGTCAGCCACACAGACCCTATCAAGGACAACGATGGCTAGTAGAAGAAAGAGACGCCTGTGGAGTAGGTTTAATTGCTCATCGGCGAAATCAGCCCAGCCACGGAATTGTAGAGCAAGCGTTATCTGGTCTGACCTGTCTGGAACACCGAGGTGGTTGTAGCGCTGACCAAGACTCTGGTGATGGTGCCGGTTTACTTACAGCCATTCCCTGGGAGTTGTTCACTCAGGAATTAGTACAGCAAGGAATTACACTCCCAGACCAGCAGACAGTGGCTGTGGGGATGGCTTTTTTACCCCAAGACCCACAAACCCAGATATCGGCTCGCCAAACAGTAGAGGAAGTGCTACGCTCAGAAAACTTGACTGTACTGGGTTGGCGGGTAGTACCAGTCAGAAGTGAAGTTTTGGGAGTGCAAGCTAGGGAAAACCAACCCCAGATTGAGCAATTTTTTCTGGCTGCTGGGGATAAAAACGTTGATGAACTAGAGCGACAACTCTATATTACCCGGCGTCGCATCGGCAGAGCGCTGTCATCTGTAACTTCAGATTTTTACATTTGCTCCTTGTCTGCCAGAACCATTGTCTACAAAGGTATGGTGCGATCGGCAGTTTTGGGAGAATTCTACACTGACCTGAAAAACCCCGCTTACAAGAGCGCCTTTGCGATTTACCACCGCCGCTTTAGCACTAATACCATGCCCAAATGGCCTCTAGCGCAACCGATGCGACTACTGGGTCATAATGGCGAAATTAACACCCTGCTGGGTAATATTAACTGGATGATGGCCAGGGAAACCGATTTAGAGCATCCAGTTTGGGGAGAGCGTCTAGAGGAACTCAAGCCAGTTGTTAATGTTAACAACAGTGACTCGGCAAATCTAGACAATGTACTGGAGTTACTAGTGCGCTCTGGTCGTAGTCCCTTGGAAGCCTTGATGATGATGGTTCCGGAGGCTTACCAAAATCAGCCCAGCTTGCAAAATTATCCAGAAATCACTGATTTCTACGAATACTACAGCGGTATCCAAGAAGCTTGGGATGGTCCGGCGCTGATTGTGTTTAGCGATGGGAAGCAAGTAGGCGCAACTCTTGACCGGAACGGCTTACGACCAGCACGCTATTGCATAACCGCAGATGATTATATCGTGGTTGCTTCAGAAGCAGGTGTAGCAGATTTACCAGAAGACCAGATTGTCGAAAAAGGCAGGCTAGGTCCTGGAGAAATGATTGCTGTAGACTTAGAAACCCATGAAATTCTCAAGAACGGGGAAATCAAACAGCGGGTGGCTCGGAGATTACCCTACGGAGAATGGCTACAGCAGCATCGCCAAGAAATAGCTCCCAAGCTCTCTTCCCAACCCCTAGCTACTGACAGACAGCAGTTACTGCGCCAGCAAATGACCTTTGGCTACACCAGCGAAGATGTGGAAATGGTGATTCAGCCGATGGGACAGGAAGGTAAGGAAGCTACCTTCTGTATGGGAGATGATATTCCCCTAGCAGTGCTGTCGTCAAAACCTCACCTACTCTACGACTACTTCAAACAACGCTTCGCTCAAATCACAAACCCCGCTATTGACCCCCTGCGGGAAAGCTTGGTGATGTCCTTAAAGGTGGAACTGGGGGCACGGGGTAATTTACTTGATGCTAAACCAGAATATGCATCTCGGCTAAAGCTGGAGTCTCCAGTCCTCACAGAAGAACAGTTGCAGGTAATCCAGCAGTCTGGTTTAGCAACTGAGTCATTATCCACCCTGTGGGAAATTTCCCCCGGTCCTCATGGCTTGAAGTCCGCAATTCAAGCACTGCAAACTAAAGCCGCTGCAGCGGTGCGTGCAGGGGCGAAGATTTTGATATTGACTGACAGAACTCCCCTGAGTGCGGATGTTAGTTATATTCCACCCCTACTAGCTGTGGGAGCAGTCCACCACCACCTAATCCGGGAAGGATTGCGAATGAGGGCTTCCCTAGTAGTGGATACCGCTCAGTGCTGGAGTACCCATCACTTCGCTTGTTTGATGGGTTATGGTGCTTCAGCGGTGTGTCCTTATCTAGCGCTAGAGACAGTCCGTTCCTGGTGGGCTGACCCCAAAACCCAACAGTTCATGGAACGGGGTAAAATTACAGCCATGAAGCTTGAGCAAGCGATTGAGAATTATCGCAGTGCTATCAAGGCTGGGTTGCTGAAGATTCTCTCGAAAATGGGGATATCCCTACTTTCCAGTTACCAAGGGGCGCAAATCTTCGAGGCGATTGGTATCGGTACAGACTTGTTAGAGTTGGGCTTTTGTGGTACAGCTTCCCGCGTCGGTGGTCTGAGTGTGGCGGAACTAGCGCAAGAGGTGTTGTCCTTCCATAGCAAGGCTTTCCCAGAATTGACCGCCAAGAAGCTAGAAAACTTCGGCTTTGTGCAGTATCGTCCCGGCGGGGAATACCACATGAACAGCCCGGAACTAGCAAAGGCATTGCACAAGGCGGTGGATGGTAAAAATTACGACC
The DNA here is from genome assembly GCA_035285345.1 of Nostocaceae cyanobacterium. GTDB lineage: Bacteria > Cyanobacteriota > Cyanobacteriia > Cyanobacteriales > Nostocaceae > JAYKJH01. Next base: position 3,269 of record JAYKJH010000229.1, read on the forward strand.
ACTACGAGGTGTACAAGAAGTACTTGGCAGGTAGACCTGCTACGGCGCTGCGGGATTTATTGGATTTCCAAAGCGACAGACAGCCAATTCCTCTAGAGGAAGTGGAGTCCGTGAGCGAAATTGTCCAGCGCTTCTGTACTGGGGGAATGTCCCTAGGGGCACTGTCGCGAGAAGCACACGAAACCTTGGCGATCGCGATGAACCGCATTGGTGGTAAGTCTAACTCCGGTGAAGGTGGGGAAGACCCGGTGCGCTATAAGGTATTGAATGATGTGGACGCTCAGGGAAATTCTCCTACATTACCCCACTTGAAGGGTCTGCGGAATGGGGATAGGGCTTCCAGCGCCATTAAGCAAATTGCCTCTGGAAGGTTTGGGGTGACACCAGAGTATCTGGTGAGCGCTAAACAACTGGAAATTAAAATCGCCCAAGGTGCAAAACCAGGAGAAGGGGGACAGTTACCAGGGAAGAAGGTTAGTCCCTACATTGCGATGTTGCGCCGTTCTAAACCCGGTGTAACTTTGATTTCCCCACCACCACACCACGATATTTACTCCATCGAAGACTTGGCGCAGTTAATCTTTGACCTGCATCAAATTAACCCCAAGGCAAAAGTATCAGTGAAGCTGGTGGCAGAAGTGGGTATCGGTACTATTGCTGCAGGTGTAGCAAAAGCCAACGCCGATATTATCCAAATCTCTGGTCACGATGGTGGTACTGGTGCTTCCCCACTGTCGTCTATTAAACACGCAGGTTCCCCGTGGGAGTTGGGGTTAACGGAAGTGCATCGCGTCTTGATGGAAAATAGCCTGCGCTCGCGCGTCATTCTCCGGGTAGACGGTGGACTCAAGAGCGGTTGGGATGTGATTATGGGCGCCCTGATGGGGGCTGAGGAGTTTGGCTTCGGTTCCATCGCCATGATTGCTGAAGGCTGTATTATGGCGCGGATTTGCCACACTAACAACTGTCCTGTGGGTGTAGCTTCCCAAAAAGAAGAACTACGTCAGCGGTTTACGGGTATCCCGGAAAATGTGGTGAACTTCTTCTATTTCATCGCCGAAGAAGTCCGCACCATCCTGGCACGTTTGGGTTATCGTTCCTTAACAGAGGTAGTGGGACGGGCTGACTTGTTGACCATGCGTCCAGATGCACCGTTAACCAAAACCAACAGCCTGGATCTGCGTTGTTTGTTAGAGTTACCAGACACCAGAGAAAATCGTACCTGGTTAAACCATGAGGAAGTCCACAGCAACGGTCATGTATTGGATGACGAATTGTTAGCAGATGCGGACATTCAAGCGGCGATCGCCAATCAATCAACCGTCAGCAAAACAGTTTCTGTCGTCAACACTGACAGAACCGTGGGGACAAGATTAGCAGGAGCGATCGCATCCCAATATGGCGACCAAGGCTTTGAAGGACAAATTAACCTCAACTTCCAAGGAAGTGTCGGACAAAGCTTCGGTGCTTTCAACCTCCCTGGGATGATTCTCACACTGGTGGGAGAGGTCAACGACTACGTGGGTAAAGGAATGCACGGTGGGGAAATTATCATCAAACCACCAAGTAATGTTAAATACGATCCAGCACAAAATGTCATTGTTGGCAATACTTGCCTCTATGGTGCTACAGGTGGGATGTTATTTGTCAACGGCATGGCTGGTGAACGGTTTGCGGTGCGAAATTCCAAAGGTACAGCCGTTGTGGAAGGTGTGGGAGACCACTGCTGTGAATACATGACTGGTGGTACTATTGTTGTCCTTGGTAAGAGCGGACGTAACGTTGCGGCTGGGATGACTGGGGGATTAGGGTACTTCCTAGATGAAGATGGTAATTTCCCAGAATTAGTTAACCGGGAAATCGTCAAACTCCAGCGGGTACTTACCAAAGCCGGGGAAATGCAACTGCAAGAGTTAATCCAAGCACATGCTGACCGTACTGGTTCACCCAAAGCCAAACAAATTCTAGCGAACTGGGATGAATACTTACCCAGATTTTGGCAGCTAGTTCCACCTTCTGAGGCTGATAGTCCGGAAGCTAATCCCGACGCGGTGCAAGAAAAGCAACTGAGTTCGGTTTAGTCAATAGTCATTAGTCAATGGTCATTAGTCATTAGTTAATGGCAAATGACTGTTGACTATAAACTTAAAATCCGAAATCAAAAATTTTTTTGCTTAATCACCAATCAAAAAACCTCACCCTGATAAAAACAAGTGTGAGGTTTTTTGGATTATCATTCTTGTGCAGGAGATTTAATTTTAGTGAGCCTTGCTTACCACCAGACTACTTGTTGTTTATCTCTTAGCCGTGATGGTATTTTTTTCTTTCTCTTGCAGTTCTAGCAGTTCCGATACGGTAACAAAACGGTAGCCCTGTTTTTTAAACTTAGCAATGATTTGGGGTAAAGCCGCTACTGTCTGGGAACGATTACCACCACCATCATGCATTAATACAATCCCACCTGATTTTGATGGTCGCATAACATTGTTAACTAAACCTGGTACAGAGGGACGGGTATAGTCTTTCGAGTCAGCCGACCACATAACAACGGTGAAATTTTTCTTTTTAGCGTAAGCGGCTAAACCGTTAGTTAATATACCTCCGGGTGGACGGAACAAAGTGGTAGTTACACCTGTGGTTTTGTAAATTAATTCATTGGTTTTATCGATTTCAAATGCCGCCGCCTTTTCATTGAAAAAGTGATACCAATGATGCCATGTATGGTTAGCAATAGAGTGACCCTCAGCCGCTACCCGCACAGCTATTTGGGGATAAGCTTGTAACATTTTCCCTACTACGAAAAATGTCCCCTTAACTTTCTCTCGTTTGAGAATGTCAAGAACCTGCTCAGTATATTTAGGCCAAGGACCGTCATCAAAAGTCAGAGCGATAACTTTCTGGGAAGCCCTACTCAGTTTAGCATCATTAATCGTCGTCCCCCGATACCGTGCTGGTGCGCTGACTAACAGGCTTTTCGCTTCTGCTTGTTGCTTCCAGCTATCCAGCATGGAGGATTTTAATTTGTCCACACGTTGCTTTGTACCTGCTTGGGCACTAATAATAGTGTCTGAATTTCCAGGTTGCTGACTTATCGCTTGCGGTGTATTTGAATTGTGCGGCAAAACCAAACTCACCGTAAAACTAGCAACCGCAGCCAACACCGCAATTATGATTCTTTTGTGCCAAGCAGATAACCGTTTCCTCGCCACTTCACTCCTCCTGCAAGTGTCCGACTGCTATACAAGCATATCTGACGTTACTTGTCTATATATAGTTATTGGTAATACGGAATGTGCAGTTTTTTGTATACCTATACCAGCTAGGTTTTTTGCCTGCTCCTTAATGATATAAGACAAAATGCCTATCTCAGGAAAATCTAGGGGTAACAAAAAAATAGATTTGTACATCACGTAAGTAATAGGTTCTACTCCGTTTATCGAGGTAAATCCAGAAATTTTAGCCAATATTAACAGAAATTATCAAACCCAGTCAGTTAATTATACAGGTTTAGCATAATTACTCCCAGTCAATATTAGTTAGCAATTTACTAAAATACCTAAACCGCATAACAACTCGTTTTAAGTTGAGATAATTAACAAAATTATCCTATGAATAGCAAGTCTTGTACATACTTTTATTATCATTTTTGTACTGACTGCTATCAGACAACTTAATTAATCACTAAATAGTATGGTTGCTCTCACAAAAATCGAAAATTTTGTTGAATATCTCTATCTATATTTTCCAGTTGTGTTATTTAGTTACTAGTTTTTTGTAGGGAGATGATTACCGATGCTACGACCAATTACGCGATAGTCGGAAAATTGTGCCAACAGTGAGTCATAGATGAAATTAGGGCGATGAGTGATGCTCATGAACTGATAATCTCAGTAATAATACTTAACCAAGGAACAGGGAAAATATTTTGCCAAGGGGTGTAAATGGAAATTGGCATTTTCTCAGGATGGTTTAGCATTCAGGTGCAAACAACTATACAGCGATATTTCAGCACTGCTAGTGCTTTCGCCTTTAACATACAGCAACAATGGAAAATCGTCAATAACAAAGTGTAGCGATCGCTATTGAATTCTCATTTAGTTCTATGAGCAACGGATACCTTATCCTTGAGTCCTGCGGCTAGAGTTTATGGTGCTTCTTATGTAACTCTAGGAAACATTATTGTACAGCTTGGATAAACTCGCTCAAATCTGCGGGATTATTTTTCCTGTTAGCCTTCGTAAATCTCCCGTATTGTCTAGATATTCCTATTGTGTCCTATTCCTGATTGTTGGTAAAGTCAAGAATCTCGAAGTAGCGAGTAGGGATTCTTAGCTCTACGAGAAATGGGAATTGCATATCAATTCAATATTTAGCAACGCCCTAAAAACACGATTAACACGATTAATCGTGTTGGCACAAAAGTATCTATTCCTGATTGTACTAGCCGTCTAATCCTTAACTTGAAAGTGCAATTTTTCGCGGCAAACATCCAGGCTTATTATATGGAATTTATCCCCTAACCGGAAAATCTAAATAAAAATATAAACCTTTTGTTGTCAAAAATCAATCTATATGATATTCAAGAGCAAGTAATCTCATCACTAGTTGATTTAATTGCTGGGGCGCTACTGACAAAAAATTCTAGTTTAACTGAGCCTAATTGAATCAAATCACCATCTTGCAGGAGATACCGCTCTAGAGGCTTCAGGTGGTAGCGATTTAATTTGCTGCGATTTCGACTACCGACATCGGTGATATAAAAGCCATCTTTTGCATCATAGCCGATGACAGCATGGCGACGGGATACGGTGGAATTAGGGATAAAAACTGCACAATTCGTACTTCTTCCCAGTAACCAATTATTCGCAATTGCTGTTACTTGAATAGAGTTTTGTTGAAAGAGATTTGTTGCCAAGAAAGTCATGCGATCGCTGACAACCGCTTGAATATAGTAAGTAGAAAATTCACAACGTTGGGGAGCTTGTAATATTGGTTGAATTAACAGTGTTACTTTATCAACATCTTGTTCACACGCTTCTAATAAATAATTGGAAATAGTGGGATTTTGTTGTAACAATGTCATGTTTTCCTGGTTAGAGTTTCTTGTAACATTTTGATGCAACCTCATAGTATTTTCCCCATGTCTTTAGGTTATCTGTGAAAATGGTTTATGGAATGGTAATGAAAGTTAACTATGATGACCCAAATAGTGTCAGTTAAAAGCTATGATTCCCTCGGCTATAAGTATTTTAATTGTTTAGCTAGGATTTCAGTAGCTATTTGGTAATCTCAAGTGCTAAATTTTGTTTCCCTTCCTGGTGATTAATCACTGGAGTTATAGCTATTAAAACATTCTTCTGAGGTATGTATAGAAGCTAGAAGGGTGGAATCACTTAAATTTACTAAAGATTTATAATTATGGCGGGTAGCGTCCCGATTAATTAAAGATTTAATTAAGAGGTTATATATTCCTAAAATGGAATTTTTTCCGAAATGAATAGATTTAAAAATTTAATATAAAACCCTATTGCCAAAAAAACTATTTTCTGAATATGACTGCTGTCAGAGAGGCTATATCTAGCCTCTCTAGTTGGTTGGTGTTTTGTTAGGCTACCCAAAGGTCTTGGGCAAAACGGATAGAGAAACTGGTCAACAATAGGAGGAAAAACCCCATAACCATGTATCCCCAGCGGGGATAACGGGCTATTAGCAGACCCAAGCCGATGCTGAGGGATACAATACCGTATGCCAGTCGATTCAAAGAAATCGTACCTCCAGAAGCTAGCAGCAAGCCTATCCCGCAAAAACCATAAGCTACAGTTATAAAACGCAATTCAGCCCGCAAACGCCATAACAGGTATATTCCCCCAAAAACCATCACCGCGTTAGTTAAGGGATCTCCTGCTAACAACCAGAGGAAAAATGCCAACGCACCAAGCCCATAATCGAGTTTGGTGCGACCTACTTTGGAGCGAAAATGCCACAATAAATAACCACAAACCATGATGAGTACAAAGATGAGGGGATGCCAAGGATCTACTATGTAACCAGCCTTCCAGTTGGCTGTACCCGCCACAATTTGGACAATCATTTTCCACCAACGAGGCCAATCAAACCCCAGGGAAGGACGCCATGCTTTTTGAGCGTTGACAAATGCTAAGGCGTCATCAAATCGCAACAAGCAATACATGCTGTAGATAAATAATCCCCCACCCGCAGCCAAACTGGCAAGCAAGGCGATAGCACCTCGGCGTTCCTTCCAAACAGCGAACACAAACGCCGGAACTAGGGCTATCCCTGTCGGACGGGACATTGTAGCACAAGTACCCCAAATAGCTGTCCACAGGTATTGTTTTTTATCAAAAGCCCGTAACGCTGCTGTGCTGAAGAGCAAATACACACCTTCCGTATATATGACGGTGCCGAACAACGACAACGGACACCAAGCTAGAACAGCGGTTCCCCAACGAGCGCGGGTGATTCCGTGACGTTCTTTCATCCAGGTAAACAGAACGATTAGCGCCCCCAGAAATGCCAAATTATTGACTAATATCCCTGCTAATTCAAAGGATAAGCCGAGATTCATCACTATCCGCACGAACAAGGGAAATAAGGGGAAAAATGCTACAGAATATGGCTGACCGTCCGTTCCGTACTGATACCCATTAGTTACAATTGAATGATACCAACCCGTATCCCAAGCAGCGAAAACACCCAAATCCACGGTAGCTTTGATACCATCAGGTGGCGCTGGTAGTAATGGCGCAATTAACAACATCGTAATAAAGATAAAACAGCGGCTAAATAACCACATTGCCGTTGGGAAAAACAAATCATTCTCCCATAAATATTTGTAGTTCTTCATGACCTTATCTCACATTAATCACAATCAGATACTGTTTAAAAAGTCCTGGGTTTTGATTATGGTTGATAAACTTAGGACTTCAAAACACCTGAAAATTAATTGGTTATTAACAGGGACGCACGGCTGTATGTCCTACAAATAATAACGAATTACTTACTAAATAAATAAACATCATCATGTTTATAAATTAAGCTATAGTTTTTATCAACTTGCAGTTGATTGACCAAGCTCCGAGCAAAATCGGGATTACTTAACCAGCCTGGGTGACGGAGATTGAGCAATACATAATCAAATTCTGTTAAATTCTTGGGTGGCGAATTTGCATCTGTAAATTTAATTAATTTTCTGTGGGTTAAATGAGGGGAAATTTCTGCAGTTGTGTATACACTTCCTGTTGTTTGCACTTGCGATAATGCTGCTCTTGTCGCTTGCCAAGTATCTAAATAATCAATATAAAGCGACCAGAAATAACCGTATTTTGCTAAAGCTAAAAATCCCACTAAAGACCACAGGATAATAGCCCGTTTTTTTGGCAACCAGACCTGATTTGCTGCCAAACTGGAAATGACCACTAGCATCAAAAATGGTAGCACTGCTAAAGAATAATGGTGTACTAAATTGCGTTGTAAATCAGCATTAGAAAGAATATTCAACATTAACGTCGGTATCGCAGAAATTAGCGGTAAAAGCCGCTGTGGTACAAGTCCCCAAATTACTGGTGCTAGTAGGAGAGCTAAATATTCCAAGGTATCGAGGGAAAAAATCTTTCCTAAGATTAACCCTGGTTTTAACAGCAAATTTTTAGCAATCTCTGACACAGAATTACCTAAATAGCTATAAAGCGTAACTCCTGCTGGTTGCTCACCACTAAACAATGGAATAATTCCTTGGGAAGCAATCAAAAACCAAGCAATCCCAGCGAAGATAGCAAAAGCACCACACCAGCGTTTTTTTTCACAAAATAACAGCCAGACTCCCATAGCTACCACGGTGAGTGATAAAACAGCCTTACACCCTAAAACCAAAATGATACTCAACCCAAACCAGCCAGTCCGACCACTTCTAGCACACCATACTGCAGCTAACAGAGCAGGTACCGCTATCACTTCTGGGTGGAAGTCGAACAAATTAACATTAAATACCAAGGGGTACAAGAGGTATACTAATACCGTAGTGATAGCTTGTGCTTGAGATAACCCTGCTTGTAATGCCAAACCCCAAATGGGTAAAGCTGCTAATGCTAAGGAAAGAGCTTGTACGGCAAATAACCAGTGAACATCAGGATGTATTTTATATAGCACAGCTAGGGGATAAAATATCCAGGCTGCATGGTCGCCTAAAATATGGAGTCCCCTAATTGTAGAAAAAGGTGTTTCTCCTTGGCTAATCAAGTATACCGCTTGGTCAAAAATTCCTAAATCATAGGCAGATGATTTAAACAAAGCGTGTCGTAGACTGCTACAGATAAATAAAATCACAGCGCTGACACCAATCATCGAAGCAAGAGGATTTATTTTCTGTTTGACTAACATGAAATTACCAATATCCTTGCTGAAAACTGGGAGTTTATAGTAATAATTGCATAATTATTGGCACTATTTGACCAATTAGAATATGCTCTATTAAATATCCCTAGGGTAAACAAATTAAATTATTCATGGTACTGCAACGCTTGAACGAACGCTGTCAAAAATTTATCAGCAACGAACCTAGCTTCCGGATAATATTCCTATTGTCCGGGATATTTTTTTCCTTCATTTTAGTTTTTTCCCTCCATCGCTTCTACAGTTTTTACGCTTCCTACGACCAAGCACTGTTTGACCAGTTGTTTTGGAATAGTATACAAGGTCGCTGGTTTCAAGGCTCGCTCTCTTCCGGTCAATCCAGCAGCGTTATGTTTGATAATCAAATTCATACGGTATCTTACTGCCATTTGGGGCAACATTTTGTGATTGATTTTTTGCTGTGGATTCCGATATATGCTTTATTTCCTACTGGTGCAACTCTAGTAGTTTTACAAGTTGCTTTGATAACGGCTGCTGGTTTAGTTCTCTACTTTTTAGCCCGTTATTATTTACCACCGGAAATATCAATTTTAATCGCAGCTAGTTTTTATGGTGCGATCGCAGTCATTGGGACAATCCTAGCTAATTTTTACGAACATTGTCAAATCCCCTTATTTGTCTTCTCTTTATTATTAGCTTTAGAAAAGCGCAAATGGTGGTTATTTTGGTTGTTTGTGTTTCTAACTTTAGGAATTCGCGAAGAAACGGGAATTATTTTATTTGGGATTGGGATGTATCTAGTATTTAGCCGCCGTTATCCCCGTTTAGGATTAGTTTTATGTTTACTGAGTTTTAGCTACGTCACCATCGTAACTAATAAGATAATGCCATTATTTTCTAATGATAATTCTCGCCTTTACCTCACGGCATATTTTGGTAAGTTTCTGCCCGGTAATCAAAATCCTAGCACTTTACAACTGCTGGGGGCGATTTTTAGTCAACCAGACAAACTTTTAGCGAGCTTATTGACTCCTGTTGATAGACGATTGACATATTTCTTAGGTCACTGGCTACCATTAATATTTGTACCTGCTCTATCACCAGCCGCTTGGATAATTACCGCACCTCCTTTATTCTTGCTTTTCATCCAACAAGGTAAAGCAGCACTAACTATCACTTTACGATACTCTTTGACAGTAGTTCCTGGCTTATTTTATGGCACAGTTTTATGGTGGTCACAACATCAAAATCGATTTACTTTCCGGATACGTCGCTGGTGGATGAGATGTATTGCTATATCGATAATCATTTCTATTATTTCTAGTCCGAATCAGGCTTTTTATTTTGCATTTCCTGACTCTTTAAATCCTTGGGTGCAGATTCCTCTAACTCGTCAGTGGGAACATGTAGGACACATCCGTTCTTTAATGCAGTTTATTCCTCAAAATGCACGGGTTTCTGCAACTACTTATTTACTTCCCCATCTAGCAACTCGGCGGGAAATTATGCGTCTACCAGCTTTACAGATACGGGATGATACGGGAACAATTCTTGATGTAGATTATGTATTTGCTGACCTATGGCAATTACAACAGTACCAAAAAGCATTTAAAAGTGAAAGAGAAAGGCTGAGGAAAAATCTGGCTTTAATTGACAAAATTTTAGTCGAAAAACAATATGGAATTATCGCTATACAAGATGGAGTTGTCCTACTACAAAAACAAGTAGATTCTCAACCTCAAGCAATAACTAGTTGGTTGAATTTACGAAAAGTATTAGAAAGCACTTTGCAATCCAGATAATTTTCAATTAATATGTCGAGATTAGGTGTGGTTTGGGAGAAGTATGAAAAAAGTATCGGTGATTTTGCCTGTGTATAACGAGGCTAAGTATATAGGAAGAACTTGTGACAAAGTATTAGATTTCTCTCAACATCACCCTGATTATCATTTTATATTTGTCAATGATGGCTCTACAGATAAAACCAGAGAAATTATACACTCAAAATTAGTAGTATTAAATAACACGAGTATCCAGTTAATTTCTTATCCAACGAACCAAGGCAAGGGATATGCGGTGAAAACTGGGGTACAATATGCTCAAGGCGACTATATCTGTTTTATTGATAGCGACTTAGCTTATTCTTTAGAACATCTGGAACTGCTAGTTGACAAATTACAATACTTTGATATTGTTATTGGTTGTCGCAATCTCGCATCTGACCAAAATTTACAAGGTTTGAATTTTAGCAGAAAATTAGCTGGGAAAATATTTAATATACTTTCCAGAGTAATTTTAAACTTACCCTTTACTGACATGCAGGCAGGTATTAAAGGATTTCACACAGATGTAGCTAAAGAATTATTCCAATACCAAAAATTAAGCCAGTTTTCTTTTGATGTGGAATTGATATATGTAGCTCATAAGAAAGGCTATAAAGTAGGCGAAATCCCGGCAATTGTTAGCCGTGAACACAAACAAAAAAAAACCAAAGTTAATATAGTGAAGGATTCGCTAACAATGTTTGTAAATTTGTGGCAAATTCGGTACTTCGACAGGGTGGGTAGGTATGAATAAAAGGATTTTATTGAGTTTTGATCTGGAAGAGTTTGATATTCCCGAAGAATATGGACAAAGGGTAGATGAGCAAGTTAAATTTGCTGTATCTCGGCAAGGTTTAAAAGCTATTTTGGCTATACTGGATAAACTCCAGATTAGGGCGACTTTTTTTGTCACAGTCAATTTTGCTGCTAATTATCAAGATTTAATTAAAGAAATATCTCAAAAGCATGAAATTGCATCCCACGGCTTTTATCATTCGCAGTTTAAAATAGAAGATTTACAGAAATCACGAGAATATTTGGAAAAGCTGACTGGTAAAAAAATTCAAGGCTTTAGAATGCCTAGGTTAATAGAAATTTATGAGCAAGAGATATACAAAGCAGGATACGAATATAATTCTTCCATGAATCCCACTTATATTCCCGGAAGATACAATAATTTTTTTAAACCCCGAACTCCCTATTACTCAAATAATTTGCTCAATATTCCTGTTTCTGTCACTCCTTTAATTCGCTTTCCTCTGTTTTGGTTGAGCTTTAAAAATTTTCCCCTGTGGTTATATAAATTGGCTTCCCGAATCACCCTACAGCATGATAAATATATCAGCCTTTATTTTCACCCTTGGGAATTTACAGATATCAGCAGATTTAAACTGCCGTTTTATATTAAAAAATCCTCTGGGAAAACCATGATTTATCGGATGGAAAAATATCTCAAATGGCTGAAGAAGCAAGGGGAGTTTATTTGTTTTTCGGAATTTATCGAAAGATACCCAGATGAAAGTTTCGCGCAAAGACGCAAAGACGCAAAGACGCAAAAAAGAACGCAAAAAAGCTACAAATAAGCAACCACAAAATTTTATAGTGTAGGTGGCGTTAATTCTTAAATCATTGTGAAAGCGATAACTCTTCTTGGTTCCACAGGTTCTATTGGCACCCAGACATTAGATATTGTTTCTCAGTACCCCGATCAGTTTCGGATTGTCGGTTTGGCTGCAGGAAGGAATGTAGAATTGTTTGCTGCTCAGATTCGGCAGTTTCGACCGAGTATAGCAGCTATCTGGGACGCGGATAAGTTACCTCAATTACAAGAAGCGATCGCAGATGTCGATCCCCAACCAATTTTACTCGCTGGGGAAGCTGGAGTTATCGAAGTAGCTGGTTACGGTGACGCTCAAAGCGTCGTCACGGGTATCGTTGGTTGTGCAGGTTTATTACCCACCATCGCTGCGATTCAAGCGGGAAAAGATATCGCTTTAGCTAACAAAGAAACCCTGATTGCAGGTGGTCCGGTTGTTCTACCCCTCATAGAAAAACACGGTGTGAAATTACTACCAGCAGACTCCGAACATTCCGCAATCTTCCAGTGCTTGCAAGGCGTTCCCCAGGGTGGCTTACGCCGTATCCTGCTGACAGCTTCTGGTGGTGCTTTCCGTGACTGGGATGTAGCCAGATTATCAGAAGTTACCGTTGCTGACGCCCTAAAACATCCCAACTGGTCGATGGGACGGAAAATCACCGTAGACTCTGCCACTTTGATGAACAAAGGATTGGAAGTCATCGAAGCCCACTTCCTATTTGGTTTGGACTACGACCACATCGATATTGTCATCCATCCTCAAAGTATCATTCACTCCCTAATTGAAGTCCAAGATACCTCCGTATTAGCACAGCTTGGCTGGCCTGATATGCGCTTACCCCTACTTTATGCACTATCCTGGCCAGAACGAATTTATACCGACTGGGAACGTCTGGATTTAGTCAAAGCTGGTAATTTAACCTTCCGCGAACCCGACCATCACAAGTATCCTTGTATGAAATTAGCCTATGCTGCTGGTAGGGCTGGTGGTTCTATGCCTGCTGTATTAAATGCAGCTAATGAACAAGCAGTAGCCCTATTTTTAGAAGAAAAAATTCGCTTTTTAGATATTCCTCGGTGCATTGAATCGGTTTGTGAAAAACATCAACAAGATAACCAACAAAATCCCTCTTTAGACGACATTTTAGCAGCCGACAAATGGGCTAGACAAGAAGTTTTGACAGCGAGTAAATTAATTAATCAAAATGGAGGAATTGTTTCACTTACATCACCAGACAAAGCTAAAGCTAAAGAATTCCATAATCAAGGAGTGGAAAAAGTTAAACAAAAGGACTATCAAGGAGCCATAAAAGCATTTAATGAGGCACTGAAAATCTCAGAAAATACAGACATTTACACTAGTCGAGGTGTTGCCCGTTTTAAGCTGGGAGATACTCAGGGAGCAATTGCAGATTACAACCAGGCAATTCAGGTTGATTCCAAAAATAATAGAGCCTACTACAACCGAGGTAATATTTACCGCCAACTCAAAAATAATCAGCAAGCAATTGCAGATTATAGCCAAGCAATTCAAATTGATGCTAACTATGCAGCAGCTTACAACAACAGGGGTCGTGCCCGCTATGATTTGAAAGATATACAGGGAGCAATTGAGGATTTACAGAAAGCAGTAGACCTGTTTTTTGAACAAGGGGATATTGCAAACTACAAACAAGCATTAGATGCCCTCAACAGTCTTAAAACATCTCAAAAGTTGTCTTTTGACTTGATTGATATTTAAAAGTTTGGTGTTTCTGAAGCCGTCTATGAATTGTTAGATAACATCAACCCCACCTGGGGTTGCAAACCCCAGGCTAATAGCTTAAGTCCTCTCAAGAGGACTAACAAGAATTCCAGTCCACTTCAGTGGACTTTAGCTATTAGCCCGGAACTTTGAGTTCCGGGTGACTTGGCTGTAGACGGACAATTTAACTATAACTATTTCCCTCCCGTCAACCTAGCAAACACATCCTTCACGGCTGATGGTAATTGACGCATAATTTTTCCTTTTTCTCTATCCACCGCTACTAATGTCACCTTGGCAGAAACATACAAATCTTGTCCATCAGATGAAACAATTGCATAATCCCAATTAATCCGAACACCTGTTACTTCTTCCATGCGTGTTTTTACTACCGCTGCCATTCCCATCTGAACGGGACGGTGATAGCGGATGGACATTTCTACCACTTGTAAATCGCAGCCTAAAGCCACTAAATCCTCATAATCTACGCCAATAGCACGCAAGCATTCTACCCGCGCTTCTTCCATCCAATTGACATAAGAACCGTGCCAAACAACACCTGCATAGTCAGTGTGGTGGGGTTGCGCTCTGACTGGGTATTCAAACCAGTCCTCAAAAGCTCGTAGCACAGGTCTATCAATGGCACGGTTGGCTGGGATGGGTTGTTTGGTGGGTTTTTCTTCAGACACGATGCAAACTTTCTTAATTAAGTTATGGACAATCCATTTTGAATTTTAATTTATAGTTCCAGCACCGGCTGTTGATGTGGATCAGAAAATTGGGTTACAAAATCAAGACTTTAGCCTTCAGGATGGAAATATCTAGCTAGCATAGCAAGTACAGTCTTAATCAAGGGAGGGCTTGAATCGTGCCATCTCATCGCCATTATTTCAGCGTGATTACCGCTACAGTACTGATTTCCGTAGCAATTCCCCTGCAATTGCATGGCAATAAACTGGTAATTTTAAATGCCTTAGCTCAAACTAATCTCTCCGAAAATCAATCGGCTGTTATCCCTCATAAAAATAACAAAAATGAAGCATTTCGCCTTAACGAAGCAGCAATTAAACTCTCTGAACAAAAACGGTTTCAAGAAGCATTAGAAACTTTAGACCGAGCCTTAGAAATTTATATTACCATCAATGACCAGTCTGGCGAAGCCGCTACCCTCAACAATAAAGGCAGAGTTTATGAGAGCCAAGGTCAGTATTCTCAAGCCTGGAGATATTATCAGCAAGCTTTATTTATTAATCGCCAGATCAAGAATCAGTTCGCCATTAGTAGAACCTGGAGTAATATAGGTAACTTATGGCTAAAACAAAACAAGCCAGAATTAGCTATTATTGCCTTTAAGCAATGTGTTAATAACAGAGAAAAGGTCAGAATAAACAACCCAAAAATCCCAAAAGCAGAAGAACAGCCCTACGGTCATACTGATTTAGAAAATTATCAAACCTTGGCTGCAATTTTAGTCAAAAAAAATCGGGTTGCTGAAGCTGGACGAATCATAGATTTAGTTAAAATGCCAGAACTCCACGAGTTTTTTGACGGGGTTAGCGGTAATCAAAACACAGCTAAAGGTGTTGAATTACTACCCGAAGAACAACAGATTTTTCAAACCATGTCCAAGATTTTCGACCGTGCAATTGCTTTGGGTCAGGAACTAACAACCCTGCGAAAAATCCCACCAGAAAAACGCACACCCCAACAACAACAACGCCTGCAAGAGTTGGTAAAACTGCAAGAACAACAATTAGAGCAATTTAATAACTTTATCAACAGTCCGGAAGTAGCGACGCAGGTAGAACAATTAACCCGTCAGGAAAAACGCCAGAATATCAATTTAGATAGCCTCAACAGTATTCGGGATAATTTGTCCCGAATGCCACAAAAATCTGTGCTGCTTTATCCCTTGATTTTACCCAATAGCTTGGAATTGATATTAGTAAGCCCAGATTCTCCTCCAATTCATCGCAGCGTACCTGTGAAACGAGAAGAATTAAATCAGGCTATTCTGGCTTTTCGTGAGGTTTTACAAGACCCAACTCTTAATCCTAAACCAGCAGGAAGCAAGTTGTATGATTGGTTGATTAAACCCATAGAAAATGACTTAAAGAGTACCAATGCGAAAACTATAATTTATGCCCCTGATTCCCAACTGCGCTACATTCCCCTAGCTGCTTTATATGATGGAAATCAATGGCTAGTGCAACGGTTTAATATTAATTACATTACCGCTGCTAGTTTGACGGATTTTAACAACAAACCTCAACAGCAAATTCGGATTTTAGCTGCTGCTTTTACCAGAGGTCGTTATCGGTTTAATGTGGGTACTAGACAATTTGTATTTTCTGGTCTACCCTTCGCTGGAAAGGAAGTAGCCAATTTAGCCGCTACTGTTCCCGGTACGAAGCAACTGTTAAATGACGAATTTAGTCCCAATTCTACAGTGCCCCAATTAGATGATTATACTATCGTACATTTTGCTACCCATGCGGCATTTGTAGTCGGGAAACCAGAAGATTCCTTTATCTTGTTTGGTAATGGCGATCGCGTTACCCTGCAAGATATATCCAGTTGGTCCCTACCCCGCGTTGATTTAGTTGTGTTAAGTGCTTGTGAGACTGGTTTGGGGGGACAATTGGGTAATGGTGAAGAAATTTTAGGCTTTGGCTTTCAGATCCAAAAAACTGGTGCTAAGTCGGCTATTGCTTCCTTGTGGGTTGTAGATGATGGTGGTACACAGGAACTGATGAATGCTTTTTACGCTACTTTACCATTAAGTAAATTTACTAAGGCTGATAGTTTGCGGCAAGCTCAAACTGCTTTGATTACTGGTAAGAATCAACGCCTAAATCACCCCTATTATTGGGCACCGTTCATTTTAATCGGGAATGGGCTTTAGCAACCACCGAAGTATATTGCTGATTTCTTCCCCCGTAAAGACTTCCCCCATACCTCCCCCAAAAAGACTCGTCTTTAGGTGCTGAATAAATGTCCTCGTCAGGCACACTATATCCCATCACAGAGGCTATTTGTCTGTGAGGCGGTAAGGAATAGACTGATTGTATAAACTTGAACATCTTCCCCAAATTCAATCCGTCCAGAGGTAGTGAAATAGGCGGACGTACCGCTATTTCGCGGAGTTTCTGCATATTTGCTCTTGCTACACCTACGGCAAAAAAAGCTACTTGCTCCCTTTCTTCTTCCTCTTTAATCCTTCGTACAGCCCAGTCCATGATTTCCTCTGAATGGACGAGGAAATGACCATCAGTAATCATTAATACCCAAGGTCGATAGTAGACAATACCTTTTTCACGATATCTAAATTTACATAACTGTATCATATCTAAAGCTTTGTGAATGCCGTGAGCTATATGACTCAGACCCTGGGTTTGCAAAATCGGTGGACAAAAGTTATCCGCTGTCACAAAGTTTTGTACTAGTTTGACTTGGCTATCAAAAGTAACAATGGCTAATTCTAATTGCTGTCTTGCCAAATCATCCGCCAACAAGTCTTGCTTCAACTGCCACAAGCCATAATTTAAAGCATTTATGGCATCACTCCCCATAGAACCAGATGTGTCTAAGAGCAAAACGCAGGGGCGTCTTGGGGGCGAATTTTCCGCAAATTCTACTATTTCTTCCAGTTTCATTGTGATTAAAGATTCTGGTTGGAACACATTTTTACTTGGTTTTTTACTTCGAGATTATCGGCAGAAGGCAATCATAGGCTCACAAGGTAATTTTTTTGCATATCATAAAATCAAAGTAATAATAGTAATTTATTTTACTTTTTTTACGTAAATTAACCCTTAGTAGTGTACGTGATTTAGTAAACCTGCAACAATACGGAAACCACGCAAAACATATAAATACTCTTTTAAGCTAGGGAATTAAAACTAATGTTAGTATCTAGCCGATACCCTGATATAAGAAATTCATAATAAAAAAAAATATATAAGTCTTATTAAAATTACATTCTTTTATATTTTTGCTAACACGCTTATCATCAAGTCAGTCGCAAACCGAAGGTGATAGCCATCATGCAACCAGTCTTGGAAACAGAAGCAATCAACAGTGTTCCGCAAGATACCACCGTCGATCTTGAGGCTGCATTTCGCGAATCCCAAGTGCAGGACATCCTGGATCAGCTAGACCAGGAATTAGTCGGCTTGAAGGCAGTCAAAAACAAAATTAAGGAAATGGCAGCCTTATTGTTGGTTGACCAAGTACGCAAAAGTCTCGGTTTGACAGCAGGTCCCCCTAGCCTCCACATGACCTTTTTGGGTAATCCTGGTATGGGTAAAACCACAGTTGCAATGCGGATGGCGGAAATCCTGCATCGCCTTGGTTACATCCGCAAAAATAATGTCATGTTAGTTACCCGCGACGATTTAGTCGGACAAGGGATGGGTCAAACTGCACCCAAAACCAGAGAAGTCTTAAATAGCGCTATGGGTGGTGTGCTGTTGGTGGATGAAGCTTATACCTTATTTCGTCCCGATCATCCCGGTGATTTCGGGTTGGAAGCCATCGAGATTTTAATGCAGGTGATGGAAAACCAGCGCGATGACATTGTTGTCATTCTCGCGGGATACAAAGACCACATGGAGCGATTTTTCCACAGCAACCCAGGGATGAATTCCCGCATCGGTCTGCACATTGAATTTAATGACTACGGCGTCGATGATTTGATGGTGATAGCCCAAGCAATCTTAAAATCACAGCATTATTGCTTCAGTCCCGACGCTGAACAAGCCTTCCGCGAGTATCTCATTCGCCGCAAAACCATGCCCCACTTTGCTAATGCTCGCAGCGTGCGTAATGCTATTGACAGGGCAAGATTGCGACAAGCTAACCGCCTATTGGGGATGGGTAGTAACCGTGTCACCAAGCAAGATTTAATTACCATCGAAGCCGCAGATATTCTTGCTAGCCGCGTCTTCAAAGAAGGTGTCCCTGACTGCGATCCGCAGAATTAGGGACTGGGGATTGGGGACTGGTGACTGGGGTGTATCTACCCAGTTCAAGCGTCCCTATCTCTTTTTATCTGGTTAATTTCCCGTTGTAATTCTTCAATTTGTCGCCGCAAACTCTCCGCATCATTTTGTGGAGTTTTAGTGTTGGGAGTTTGTGCTTCTACTTCCACAGCCCCTGATGCAGGTGCTTTCTGATAATTTCCTTGACGAATTTGCTGATATTCTGCTGATTTTACCCATTCTTGGAGGTAATGCAAGCGTTCTACAGGGAAGGGATGGCTAAGCATAGCACCTTGACCGCCGTTATAGATCAGGAATTTATAAATCTGGTTTAAACCGTCTTCGTCCAATGCCTGATAGTTTTCTGATTGCTTGATAAACTCATTCAAGCTGCATTCGTGGGCATATTTATTACTACCACCAGCGACCTTCATCATCGTATTCATCACTGGATTTAAATCATCCATCACTAACATGGCTGCTCTGTCGGCAGATAATTCAGCTTTACGCCGCCATTCATAAAAGGCATAGATTAACCCACTGCTGACAAAATTACCAATACCAAAGGTCAAATCACCGACAATGGAAGCCGCACTCATTGCCCACATTGCCATTTGGATTAAAATGGTATGACCACATTTTATATGTCCTAATTCATGAGCTATTACTGTGCGAATTTCGTCTTCGGTTAATAAGTCTAGGATTCCTGTATTGATGACTATGTAAGGATGTTCTTCTCCCAAAGCATAGCTATTCGCCAGAGGGTTTTGGGTGACAAACAGCGCTGGTTCTGGATAAATGTCCAAATCCCGCACGCATTCCCGAAAAATTTGGTAAATAGTCGAATACTGCCGCGGTCCTACTTGGATACTATTACCCATGAGATAAACTAGCTGGGGTCGCTCATAAATAAATTCCACGAACTTACGAGCAACTAAATCAAATCCAGGTAAACTGCGTAAAGCTTGCTCCGCTTGACGGTCAAGAGGATGCCTAAAGGCTTCGCTAGAAATTCCTGTGTAAGTTGGCATAAAGTTAGAAATTCAGGCTGCCCTCGTCAGCCTAACTGACAACCAAAGTTTTTTTCCATCTTGACATTCTCACTAGCAAATTGGGTTATCTGACATCTTGCACCAAAAGGCGGCAGCCCAAATTTCTCGTTTCCAGGTTGAACCTGGGAACGAGTTCCGGGAGGTAGAACCTCCCGTGGTGCAAGATATGAGGTATGGGTAATAGGTAATGGGTAATGGGTAATTATCTACCTATGCCCTATGCTCCATTACCTATGCTCCATTCCCCATGCCCTATGCCCTATGCCCTATGCCCTATGCCCTATGCCCTATGCCCTATGCCCCATGCCCCATTCCCCATACCCTATTCCCTATTCCCTAGTTAAGATAAGACTGGGGGCTAGTGGGAGTAAAAATTAGTGTTTATGAGTTGTAAACCTGTGTGATTGAGGCAGAAGTTCATTTGTCACTGCATAACTTCCTGCGATCGCAGGCTGGTTTTCCTTCCTGGCCACATCATTTGACAATGGCAAGGTTGGTAGCCCGTGCCCTGCGTCTGGAACGTAGCGCCTTAATTCAAGTCGGGGCTACCTGTGGCTATCAGGGACAGTATCGTACAAGCTTTGTTGCTCCAGCCTTGATGTGGCAACAACCCGTGATTATTGTGACACCCGAACCCGTCCAGCAGCGCCTGTTGCGGGTGGAGATTCCCCGGCTAAAGCCGTGGCTGCAAGTTAACAAACCCATCAGAACTGGTGACACTTTTCCGGGTGGAGATTTTTCGGGTTTGTTTTTGACTACTCCCGGAGCTTGGTTAGCTGCTCAATTAAAAGGTGGGGAAAATTACCCCCTGGGTGTTCCTACGATTATTGATGGGGTAGATGATTTAGAAGATTGGGTGCGCGAACAACTGACACTCAGTATTCAACCCAGTGACTGGGATGAACTAATGTTGGCTTGTCCGCTACAGGCGGAGGAAATTCGCTCGGCACGGGTGCTACTGACGCGAGAGGTGTACCAGCATCCCGCGAATCCCTACGAATGTTATCTGATTTCTGAAGCTGAGTTAGATATATTAAACCGTCTCTATAGGAGTTTGGAGTTTGCCAGCCTTCCCAGTAATTGGCAAAAATTCTGGCAGCAATGGCAACAAGGCAACCAAAAAAATTTGACACCTGTGGTTAACACCCCAGAAAATCAGAATGGGCGCTTAAACGGGCGCTTAAACCCCACCCCTACTAGTCCACCATTACTTTGGACAACTATTGCCCGCCGACAAGGATTATTTTCTTTACACTGTGCCCCGATAGAAGTAGGAAGTATCCTCGCCCCAGTTTGGCAGCGACAACCTGTGGTACTAGTGGGTAGTGCCTTGGAAATAGAAGCAGAGGCTCCTATCTTTAGAGAACGCTGGCAGTTGGGCGCCGATCTGACTTGTCTGAAGTTTGCTGCTGACCGTCATACAGAAGCGATTCAACTATACACACCCTATCAACTTCCCCTACCCAACACGCCGCAGTTTCAAGCTGGCTTTATTCACCAATTGCGGACACTCCTGTGTTTGAGCGCTAGCACTAATGGCTTGACGGTGGTATTGGTGGGAGATGTCCCCCTCAAGGCACAAACGGGAACAATTTTGGCATCGGAATTTGGGTCGCGGGTACAGGTGGAAAAAACCTGTCTGGATGACAATGGCATTTTGGTGAGTGGCTGGGAATTTTGGCGCGAGCATCAAAGCGTTTTACCTGCACCGCGATTGTTGGTAATTGCTACCTTACCTATGCCATCCCTAGAACATCCCTTGGTGGCTGCCAGAGTCGCACACTACAAGCGCACTCACCAAGATTGGTTCCGCAAATACTTGTTACCCACAGCTTTAAATGAATTGCAACGCGCGATCGCACCCCTAAGAGAACATCAAGCGGTCGTGGCTTTACTCGACAGTCGTGTCCTCAACCGCAGCTACGGGTCCCAAGTTCTAACTGCTCTCAGCCCTCTTGCACGGATTAGCTATCTTGAACCCAATTTGTTCTCTCCATCGCCTGATGATTATCAAGAGGGTAATGGGTAATTGGGGGACACTTTCGGAACTGACCCATTCCTCATCAATGCTTTTGCTGCCTAATGTACATCTCCAGATAGATTTATATAGCTATTGCCTACAGACAAGAGCTATTATCAGCGATAACAGGTATGCAATTTGAAAATTATGGGTGAGGCAAAACGTCGTAAAGAAGCATTAGGAGACAAATATGGACAAGAAACTTCCAGAATCTTGCCCTGGGTTCCGATTAGCAAAACCCAAGCCGAACAGTTTGTCAAATGGACTACTCGTGGTACTTGGGCTGGTATCGGCATAATGATTGCAGTTTGGATAACAATCCGGTTTATTGGACCTGCCTTTGGCTGGTGGCAAGTTGTTTAAGCAGATTTAGACAAATGCATTTCACCAATGCATTTAAAAAACTAATCATAAAAACATTGTTTAATTAGTTGTCAAATTGCAGGGATTCGTATAAAATAAGACAGCTTTTTTAGGAAAGCTGTTCCTATTATATTGTGAACTTAACTAGACTCAGGGGCTAAAACCTTATCTCTGCATCTGCTACAACTTGCAATTATGAAGAAACATTGACCTTGGTTACAATGTCCGGAGAATAACAAAACCAAAGTGAATGTTCTGATACGGTAAATAGAAGTTATCCTGCGATAGCCTAAGCAAATTGTTGAATTAATAAATACATATTAACTTGGCATCGTAAAGTATAGCTTACAGTACCACTTGATGAGAGAATCTAAAGAAAATCTAAAATTCCCTACAATTACTGTGGTGTTAGGAGGAAAAACGTGTTCCTAAGATTAGCAGAGCAACATCGACAATTTGTCCAAGACTTGGTAATGAACCTCCAAGCCTTGGCAATCGTATTAGAACGGCGCGGCTATCCAGCGTCGTGCTACACCTGTGGAGACCAGATGAACAGTGCTTCATTTATGGTTAGCTTGGGTGAGAACCATTTGATCAGGTTTCTGGTATCTGATTACGGCATTACTTGGACGGAAATGCGCGATGACCGCGAATTAATGAAGTTGGAAGGTGCAGAAGCAATTAATCAGCTTCAGGAGCTTGCTAACATCGTCAAATGCGCCATCAAGCCGGCTGGATATACTCGTGTAGCTGCCCAGCACGCATAAGGAATTACTTGTGACGGTTTGTTTGTTGGCTATGATTGGCGGATTGTCGCCAAGTTCAATTCGTTGGGCTGTTTACTCCCCCATTATCTGAACAGTTAGTTTAAATAATGGGGTATTTAATAATATCAAATATTTCGCATAAAATCAAGTTACTTCAAAAGTAATTGATAGGGCTGCCAATTGATTTGTATCGCTGGTGCGAATTCGCTCTTCGCTGACAATACCACCAGGACGGCTGCTACGAGTTCCGGAATCGAAGTCAGAGAGGATAGCGTCAATTACATTTACCGAATCATTTTCGTCCGACAAAGATAGTGTCCGACTGTCAGGTTGTTTTTTACCCCGTCGAGCAATATCTCGCAAAGCTTTCAGACCTTGAACCATCGGGGTGCGACTAGCCAGCACTAATACTTCTGTTGTTCCCTTTGGCTCTTGAGTTCTTAAGACAAATCGATCTTCATCAGGGTTAGGAACAAGTCGCGTTTCTCCCGCTGGAACACGCATGTCTTCTTTCCCTACCACCCAGTTGTTGGGAAATATCACGGACATTTGTCCCTGAGCATCTATCACCAGAACATTGACATATAGAGAAGAATTTTCTTGATTGGTGATTCGTAATTGAATCGGTGTACCTACGGGTATCCTGTCTTTTATAGGTTTTCCAGGATTTTTCGCACCACCACGGATTGTGAAGGCAGAACCAAATATGTCCCTGGTCTTTCCTTCGGGAGACAAGGCAACAGATAATTTTAACCGCGATGAGTTCGGGTTAATCATTAGCTTCACCAGTCTAGCGGCTAGGAGGGATTTGAATTTAGCTTGCAGACGTTTCCCAGCCGCAGCTACGGTTTCTCCACTAGTGTCAAAAGAGCCAGGGATAATTTCCAGTGCGGGTGAGAACAAACCAATACTGCCTTCTGGGGGAAGATTTTGCACCCCTTCTTTGGCAAATTGTTGGCGGTTAGCAGTAGTGATGCGACCGAGAATATACTGAACCTCTCCTGAGTAAGGTACATCCCCGCTTTGGGCTGGGACTGGTTCAATGCGCGGGATATTTTTAAGAGCGGCGATCGCGCTATTGGTATCACCCCCTAATGATGGATCTAGACCAATGCGTAATGACAAATCCTTGGGAACACCGCGCACCTCTTCTTGTAGTAAAGCTCCCGGTTGTGCCCCTCCCTGGATTGTGGCTGTACCGATTAATCCCTGACGGGAAGTTAGCGTCACAGGACTGACTGGACCGCGTGTATTTCCCGCGACTACCTTGAATATGGCGCGAGAATCAGAACCAAAGGCGCCTATGCTTTGTTGGTCTAATCCCCCCAACCACAGTCTAGCTTGGTTGCCATTCACATCTAGCACTACGGCTTCTGCAGGAGGATTTGGTAGCTGCTTTGTGAAATAAAAGGGTTTTTGCTTGTTCCCCTCTGGGAGTGCTTCCATCACAGGTTGCTGGGGATAGCTATTGCTAACACCGCGAGAAAAGCTAGCAAAGCCACTAGTGAAGGTGCTTTCTGCTGTTGTTTGCCAGAGATACTGGGTCATTGCGTAAGTAAAAGCACCAGCATAAAAATCACCAAAAGCAGCGTCGGCAGCGTATTCTTCTGCCCTAGCAGAACCGATGACTACTCCTTTTGCTACGCCTTTTTTCCGCATTTCTTCTATTTCTGCGGGTGATTTCTTGAGCTTTGATATCAAGTCGGTTTGAAATTTTAATTCCAAATCGCTAGGCTTGATATCTAATTCTAGACCACCTCTAGCAGCACGGATACGAATATTTCCCCGCGTACCACCCCCAGAGTGACAGCTATCCAGTACAGCGGTGAAGTTATCAGTTTGCAGTGACGACATCAACAAAAATAAACTGCGTCCCATGATATCGTCAACATTTCCGGCTGTGACTGCAGCGCTGTCATCAACCGGAACAAAGGTACTGTTGAGGGGATTTTTGGGGTCGAGGGGATTGGGGTCAATGACACGAGAACCATGTCCAGAAAAGTGAAAGACTACAACATCACCTGGTTTGGCTTGTTTAACTAGGTGTTCCTCAAAAGCTTCCAGGATGTTTGCTCGCGTGGCTTGTTTGTCGGTCAGAATTTTGATGTTTTTAGGATTGAAGCCGAAGCGGTGGATGAGCAGTTGTCGTTGCAATTCTACGTCATTACCACAGCCTCTGAGACGGAGAAAGCGCTGGCTGGTTGGGTACTGATTAATCCCCACTAATAATGCTAATTTTCGGGAAGTGGGTTGTGCGAGGACTTGAGCGTAGCGATCGCTCTGACGGATGAT
>JAYKJH010000230.1:0-2751 GCA_035285345.1 Nostocaceae cyanobacterium
CTCAACGGGGGGAACCCCCCTCCGGGTTCGCCAGTTCCCTACGGCGGGAAACCCGCCTTCAGGACTGGTCTCACCGCACAGCGCTGCTCTCCACCCCACAAGATTCATCCCAATATTATGCAACGCCAAAAATAATTCTAGATGTGTGACACTTGCGTTCTTCTCTGCGCCTTTGCGCCTAACGCACTTCGTGCTTCGCTATGCGCTAAGAGCGCACGCTACGCGAACGCTGGTGCGCGAAACCAAAAATGATTTTGGATTTTGAATCCTTCCATCCAAAATCCAAAATCCCAACTCCAAAATCTAAAATTAGGCGAACTGCTTAATAATCGCCTCTGCAAACTCGGAACACTTCAAAGGTTCCACAGGAGGTTCCATCAACCGTGCTAAATCGTAGGTGACTTGACGATTAGCGATCGCATCCCCCAACCCTTTCTTAATTAAATCTGCAGCTTCTTGCCAACCCATATATTCCAACATCATCACACCAGATAAAATCACCGAACCGGGGTTAATTCTGTCTAACCCAGCATGTTTGGGTGCCGTACCGTGGGTAGCTTCAAAAACAGCGCAGGAATCGCCGATATTTGCCCCAGGACCCATTCCCAAACCACCAACGATAGCAGCAGCCGCATCGGACAAATAATCGCCGTTCAGGTTCATTGTAGCCAGGATAGAGTATTCATCGGGACGGGTTTGGATTTGTTGGAAAATACTATCAGCGATGCGGTCATTAACCATCACCTTGTCTTTCCATTGACCATTCCCGTGGGTTTCCCAAATTGCATTCAGGACGCTTTCCACTTCCGCGATGATTTTTGCTTGTTTTTCTGGTGTCAAACCATTGTATCCAGGGTCAATCATCCGCGCGTTTTCTTCATTGGTGAGGGCTGGATTTTTCTCCTTGTTACTCAAAATCCAAGATTCCCGCTCCGTGACGCACTCGTTACGAAACTCAGTAGTCGCTAATTCATAACCCCAATCACGGAATGCACCTTCGGTATACTTCATGATGTTACCCTTATGCACCAAAGTAACCATTTGCTTGTTTTTGGGTAATTGCAGAGCATGTTTCATTGCCCTTCTTACCAAGCGCTGGGAACCAGTTTTGCTAATTGGTTTGATACCAATCCCGGAATCAAGGGGAATTTGCTTTTTACCATGTTCCGGGGTAGCAGGGATTAATTCCTTGTTGAGGATTTCAATCAAGCGATCGCCTATCTCGCTCCCTTGTTTCCACTCAATCCCCAAATAAATATCTTCCGTATTTTCCCGGTAAACAATGACATCTAGTTTCTCAGGGTTTTTATGGGGTGAGGGCGTACCTGCGTAGTATCTGCAAGGACGCACGCAAGCGTACAGGTCAAAAATTTGTCGCAGCGCTACATTTAGAGAACGAATACCACCACCCACAGGAGTAGTCAGGGGTCCTTTAATAGCAACGCCGTATTCTTTAATCGCCGTTAGGGTATCTTCTGGTAAATACTGGTAAGTACCATAGAGTTCACAAGCCTCATCACCAGCATAGACCTTAAACCAGCTAATTTGACGCTTACCGCCATATGCAGCCTCAACAGCTGCATCCATCACTTTTTGAGCAGCCGGCCAAATATCAATCCCTGTTCCGTCTCCCCGAATAAAGGGAATAATTGGGTTATCAGGAACCACAGGTTCACCGCTTTTGAAGGTAATCTTCTCGCCTGTGGTGGGTGGGGTAATTTTATCGTACATCGGACTAACTCCTAAAAGACAAGCTAAAAACTACTACTAAGTAGTAGAAAACACGTAAATTGATTAAATCCTTATGAAGGCTAGCAGATTTCGCTGTATCCTAGTTAACGTTTTTTCACAAAGTTCTGACAAAGGAAACGGTAATAGCTAATAGGTAATGGCTAATAGCTAAGGTCTTTCTCCCCTGTCCGGCCCTGTCCGACCTGTCTTCCGTGTCTTCCGTGTCCCCCCATTCCCTAATCCCTTCAAGATATACATCGCTGTTTTTTGACACTCCCCATGCCTTCTAGGCAGGGGATTCTTGCTTCATAGGGATTCCAATGAATTTACCCTCTGCAAGCATCTTGACCGTGTGCCCCACGGCTGCAAGTCCGCGTATTGCGACTACTTGGGCGGCTGCAACGTCTCTATCGGTTGTATAGCCGCAATTTGAACAAACATGAGTACGTTCTTTTAGTTCTTTTTTCCCTGTCTCAACACCGCAATTAGGGCAGGTTTGGCTTGTTTTGCGTGCATCTACTTTCTGAAAATAAACACCACGCTTAAAGCAAGTCTGCTCAAGGATGTTAAAGAATTGCCCAAATCCAGCATCCAGACAATGCTTACCCAACATTCCGCGAGATAACCCGACCAAATTTAAATCTTCAACAAACACCATTCCAGCGTTGTCGCAGATTTGGTGAGACAGTTTACGTTGCCAATCTTTTCGGCAATTGGCAATGTACTCATGCAATAAAGCAACTTTCTTTTGAGCTTTTTTCCAATTGTTCGAGCCAATACGTTTCCTAGAGACACACTGTTGCAGCAATTTAAGCTGGCGTTCAGCATCTTCAAAAAACCTCGGACGCTTGACTAAGAGCTTATTAGAAGTGGCGACAAAACTTATTAAACCTACATCAATTCCTACTACTTCCCCGTGGGGTAACGGTTGAGGTGGATTAACATCCCATTGGACGGTTAACATTACATACCAGCCAGAAACTCGTTTAACCACACGAGCTTGTTTGATTACTCCCCCTT
>JAYKJH010000231.1:0-26745 GCA_035285345.1 Nostocaceae cyanobacterium
AAGAGGAGGTAGTTGCATAATATTTATAGGCGTTAACTTTGAGGCAGTTTACTAATAACATAATCCCATATTATTCAAACAAAAATCCAGCCGGTTCCCATACCATAGGTTACTGACTGGTGAAATAGGTTTTCCTTTTTTAATCTGTTAAATTTTGTTTTATCTTACGCTTCAGCAACAACCCTGCACTGACAGCAGCCAAAGCTCCTAAAGTTAAACTAGGTTCAGCCACTTCCTGCACAAATTGGTTTTGAAGCAGAACGCGACCCAAAGGTTTATTGTTTCCATCCTCTAGGTATGTTCCGTTTATTGTTCTCTCTAACAGATTCTTCTGCAATATATAGCTGAGAGAGTTAACAGCTAGGTTTTTGTCGATGTCCTTAAAATCGAATACGTTGAAAGTCAGCAAAGGTTTAGCCTGTTGTGGTGCAAAGATACTGTAAAGAATTTGTTCCGATATATTTGAGTTGCTTTGATCTGTCAAAAGCTCTGCCCGAAAATTTAAATTAGATAGGGTTATTTTGCTCTGAATAGGTGTTGCAACTATAACAAAGCCTGAATCATCGAAAACATAAACGTCTTGTGGATTTCGTGGCTTACCAGTTGCACAAATAGCCGGTTGAGGAGAACTAGAACCACCAGGACCATTAGGATTCAAACAAAGTGTTCCTGTTCCCAACTTTGCTATTTCGACATCTGCTGCACCCCGAAAATCTCCTATTAACCCTGTTGAGTCGCTATTTGGTGTATCTTTTAACCTCAATTGCACCACGATATTTGCTGAATTAGTGACTATTCCTGGTAGGGAGTATCCATTGCCTACCGTTACCCTCCCTGCAGCTGGTTCCATCCCAGCAGAAATCACAGCCACTGCAGCCAAAGTCATCGCCACCATTAACTTCATGACATTGCTTCCCCGATATTTAAATTGATAATTTACGCCAGTCCTTTGCTGTCCATATATGCAATGTGAAGCTGATATCTGGCTCAGCATTCACCCGTACTTTCTGGAAATATGATAAGTTTTATCGCCAGAAATGCTGAAGATATTTTCACTTAAACAGCTAGAAATGTACAGTAAATTTATGGAGATTTCATGAAGAATTTACACACAAATATAAAGACTAAGTGAATTTTAATAAATAATAATCTAAGGATTAACGCATTAACATTTGCAGACTAATTAACGCATCCGTATTTAAAGATAATTTACATAAAGTTTTGATGAACTCGGTTTTCTCCCCGTTCTCCCTCAGATACCCAACTTCTTCAAACAGTCGGATATCTTGGTATTTACGAATCATTTTATTACTAACCCCAACGCTGGCGACGAGAGACACTGGTTTTGAGTACATGGTTAATCAGAATAACACTTAGTACAGCGCTACCAAACTTATTTTTAATATCTTCGCACTTTGCTTGTAGCTGCCGTTCCGTTTCAGCAATTTGTTCCTGAAGTGCGGCTATTTCTAGTTGAATTTCTTGTTCTGATTTGTATTGATGTTGGGGAGAAGATAGTTTCATTTTTAGTTTGTATTGATAAAAAGATGGTGTTTATTGTGAATATTCCTGCAGGAATTGCTGTTAAGGTTTGTAGTCAGCGCTTTAGCGAAGACAGCGCTTACTACGAGCAAATTTTAAAATTTTCGGCTCAAGTTTGTAGGGTGGGCATTAATATTTTGACATTTGTAGGGGCGGGGTACCCCCGCCCGTCCTAGGATTTACCAGTCCGGAAAATTGCCTCTAACCCCAGTTTTAAATTCATGTAGCAATTGTCAGCTTGTAGCTAGTGAAAGCGTTTATAACGCCAGGAAATACCTTAATAAAGAAGTTACCTGGTGCTAACCCCGCGAGATTGATTGCTTCATTTTGTGTCTCACCGAATGCAGAAGATTTAATTATCTCACCAGTATCAACAATGCCATTGCCATTGAAATCTTGAATTACCTGCAAATCAGCATCAGACGTCATCCCTGAAAGGGTAAGATTGAGGTTGCCACTTGTTACATTTAAGCGGAAAAAGTCTGCTTCATCGTTGATGATGAATAGATTTCCACCAAATGGAATCTTGAAACTCTTATTACCTACAAATTCCCTGAGAGTTAACTTACCACTGTGGTGAGTCCAGCACAGTTGAGAGTTTAAGTATGTTGGGGACATCTGATTAAGTCCGGTTGATTACTTACTATTCCCGCATCACCCACCCCGTTTTGACTGACTCGCTTACTTGCTGTAACCGCTAGCGGGGAGGGGTTTAATTAACCTAGTTGTCATAACGTAATTAACCCGACTGGATATTAAACATAAAATTCCTCTTGTACTTAAGATCCCCGACTTCTTTAAGAAGTCGGGGATCTGGTTGTTACTCAGGACTCAGAAAGGGCGGGAAAACCCCGCCCCTACGGACTCAGAAAGGGCGGGAAAACCCCGCCCCTACGGACTCACCACGGACGGGAAAACCCCGCCCCTACGGACTCACGACGGGCGGGAAAACCCCGCCCCTACGGACTCACGACGGGCGGGGAAACCCCGCCCCTACGGACTCACCACGGGCGCCTGTGCAACCCCAGCCAAACCCACCGCTTGCAACATTTCTTGCCAAGCCTTCTTAACTTCCGGATTTTGTGGCGCCGCGAGGTAGCGTTTGGCGCGATTTGTCAGTTCGTCGTACCAAATAACCCCCCTAAGCTTCGGACTTTGCTCAACTCGTGTCACCCAACCATCCAGAACCACCGCATTTTCCGGCTTGTCTTGGGGGTCACAACTAACTCTCAATAACCAATGGTAGGGTTGATTCACTTTGAGAGATTTTTCTGGATTTGCAGGTACGGGAATACCAATAACTCCTGGTGTTTGAGTCAGTTTAGGGAAAGTCCGGTAGACAGTATCCGTCTCTGCTCGCTTGTGTAGAGAAAACTCAATGGAGTGTACTTCTTTAGCAGTATAGGGAATATAAAACCATAAGACCGGATTCTCAGCCGTCGTCAAAGCCTGATTACCTTTTTGGGGTACTAAAGCAGTCAGCGTTTGTGCTGTCTTTTTGCAAGCGCCAATTTCTATGGGGTCGCGGGTTCCCCCTGGTGTCTTTTGACCATCACTAGGTGTACCTGTATCCGGTGCTGGTGGTAGTTCCGCAATCTCTAGGGAACTAGGTTGCGTCCATCCAGGTACAGGGTTACTGGTCAAGCTGGCGATCGCTAACAAACTAACCAAGCCAAGATTTATTTTTCCTAAGTAAACCATAATTTTTCTCTCTAACTTATACTCAGTATTTTGGGCGGGGAAACCCCGTCCCTACAAAACTCAGGAATGACGACTTTTAACACAAGCGATCGCACCACCTGTACCCAGTAAAGCTAATACTGTCGGCACCAGGGGCAACCAACCGCCTTGTAGCAAAACCAACCAACATAAGCCATACAAAATACTCACGGAGACGCCCAGAGTCAGCATTAATTGTAATGAAAACCTTGGATTGCGGAAATTACGTAAACGAACCACATAAACCACCATCCCCCCCGACAGCGACCAAACCCATACCCAGACAGCATCACCCCATTGCGGCAACCACCAAATCTGCGGTCGTCCATCTTCCACCGCACTAATAATTTGACTCACCATATGGGCATGAACTTCTAGCCCCCGCATTCTGCCGTAGGGGGTGAGGTGGTCATCGTGATGACTGGGAGCGGTGATACCAATCAAAACTACCCGGTTCTTCACCCACTCCGGTTCCACCTTCCCAGTTAAAACCTGATTAATTGTAACTCGCTGGGCAATCTGGGGAGTAGCACGGTAATTAATTAACACCTGATTTCCCCGTGCATCCAGGTTCTGGTATCCGCTGCTCCTAGCTGCTAACCGTGGAAACACAACGTTACCAAACAGCCAGTTTTTATCGGTTGTAGTTTTACTCCGAATACCCTTTGCTTGCAGGTAGCGATGGGCTAGTAGCAAGCTGAAGGAATAGGGTGTCTTGCAGGGGGAACGCAGATTTATCGCATTTGGGGTACGGGATTGCAGATGACGACGAACCATATCGTCTTTCTGGTCATTTAATAAATCATTAAAACCCGATGACGCTCCTGGACTGTCGGGGGGAGGTGCAACAGCATTGCTATCTTCAGTACCAAAACATACCGTCAAAATTCTGTGATTCTGCTGAAGCTGGGCAACCAGTGACTCATGACCAGGCGGTACAGGCTGGTCGCGAAAGATATCCAAACCAATGGCTGTCGGCTGATACTGTTGTAGTTTTTCCATCACCTCGGCAAGGACGCCATCAGCTAGAGGATACTTATATTGGCGAATATCTTCCTCATCCGCTCCCACCAGCAGCAAGCGAGAATCTGCGGATTCTGCAGGACGACTTTGCAGTAGTTGGTTGTAGGTTTCTAACTCCCATGTCTGCATTACCCCCAACCATCGCGCTCCCATCACCAACCCAGTCACCACCAAACTCGTAGCGAAAACTTTACCCAACCGATACCACAGGGGTGCTGCATCTCTCCATTTAAAAGGTACAGATGCAGGATTTTGGTAAATCACTGGTAGCCAACTGGCACAGGGAAAATCATCCTCAAAGCCTTGCAGTCGTTGTCGTGCTTCCTGCATCGCTTGATAAAGAGACTTACCACTAGCAAAGGCTTGTAAAAAATTCTTTAAAAATTCCTGTGCTACTTTGTCTGGAACTGGCTCCCGCATGACTATCATTTGAGGAATATGCAGACTTTGTAGCTCTTGCACTAATCCCAAACCATCGCAGGAGTTAAAAATAGCCAATTGCAACCCACCAGCAACAGCTTTTTGCAATCCATATTTCAATTCGTCTAGGGTTAAACTATCAGTTTGATTCAGATAAATTCGTCCCTTTTTCCCTTCCGTCTGACTATGACCAGCGAAAAATAAAATATCCCAGTGTTGCTTCCATAAATGGTCATTAAACTGTTGACGTCGTGGTTCTTTTAAAAAAGTTGTAACAGCGTTGGGCAAATCCTCTAAAAGTTGCTTATCTTCTTGAAGATTAATGCCTTCGCTATTGCCCAAAATTGCCAGAATTCTGACTTTATCCCCATCGGGAGGCGTCAGCACCCGGTCATATTCCAGGGTACTGACGCCAATTTCGGCATTTTTGTAGTCCGATAAAAAATCCCACTCATGCCAAGGTAACTGCCAAACTTCTGAATTATTAGAGCGAATCAGCACCCGCACATCTTCCGACGGACTAACCTTTGCCAAACACTTTTCCCGCAGTCCTATAAATGACTCTCCCTTCAGCCAGGTATTCAGTCGCTCTGCCATCGCTAAAGCTTGATTACGACACTCCTGTTTTTGCTGTTTCAGAGAACCAACAATTTTGACTTTTGGGTTTTTCAGGGCACGGAAGTTATATATCTGCGGTTTAATAATTTTCCGCCTTTTCCTTGGTGTCTTTGCGTCTTTGCGCGAAACATTCCTTTGTGACTCCACGGAACGAGCAGCCTTAGCCAAACCACGATATTTTGACCGCCAATCGCAATACTGCTCAACCAAATCTGGTGCGCTAGGTAACTTACCAGTTATTTCCGTTTCCGGACGCTCACCATCTAACCCGATTTCTAGCGTTACCCGAAACCCCTGTTGCAAATCACCATCTAATTTGAGAACAATTAACTTAGTCATTGGTCATTAGTCATTGGTCATTAGTCATTAGTCATTAGCTATTAGCTATTAACCATGACATTTTTGCTTCAGATGACAAAATATTCGATGACGCTGACATTTTCGAGAAGAACTGCAACGCTAAAACTGTCTCCCGGTTCGGCATCAAACTCTAGTTGAATAGTTCTATTGTCGATTCCAGCACAGGCTTCTATAACCGTTTTTCCCTGCTCATCCAATATCATTAGCTGCAAATTAGGCGGTAGATAGCTTTGTCCTTTTGACGGTTGTACCTCCACATTAATATTTACTTCCTCCTCAGATCCTTGATTCATGTCTACAATCAAAGCTACTGCTTGGTTAAGCGTTCCTAATTTAATCAGTTTACCTCGCCTAATTTGCGACTGCCGAAATCTATGTCTAAATCTATAAGCAGGCTCAGATGCTTCTATATTTATCAGAGATTCTACAGCTTGCCAACCTGCTTCAAAGACATTTTCCCACCATTGGCTCAGTCTTACCAAGGGTCGGAATTGATTTAAATATCCTGGGAATTCTGCCAAGGAACGCAATTGACTCACAGGTATCTGCGACTTATTTACCTGATTGACAAATCCCAGCACAGTTGCTTCCCGCAATGATTCATTTAGCTGCACTGCTACATAACCAATGCGTTCTTGCCAAACTTCTGGCGGTATCTCCATTACTGTTGAATTTGCTAATACAGGTCTACAGTCTAATGTGCCCCGATTTTTGACTGGCAAATCTGCCACATCCATCAGTAGATGCAGCATAGGATTGTCAGAATAATTGTTGTCCCAATCTGTTTCAAATCCTTGGCATTGCAAGTAAATATTCACTGCATATACCGCCAAGGTATTTAGGTAAACCTGTTTAGCTTTTTGGGGATTAGATTGGTAACGGCGCAGCTTGTCTGCTCGTTTATGAGCTTCTAAAGCCAGAGGCACAGTGAAAGTCCAAGATTCGATTTCATGATTCATAATTGCTACAGTAGTGTTCATGGATATTGTGGCTTTAATAATGAATAATCAAGGAGAAAGGCGAAAATATCAGCAGTTAACATCAGAAATAATCTCCATTCAATCTAGCATTTCAATTATTAACTGTCCATTAATAATTATCAATATATTTTCGGAAATAATTACGATACATTTCACACTTGCGATTAAAGAAACTACTTAAAGTTTGTAGAGATATTCCCAGATTATTAGATATTTCTTGCCAGCTTTTTCCCGAAAATCTTGCCAATGCTATATTAGCAAAATTCGCATCTGGTCTATGTCTAATATGTGTTTGTTTAAAAATGTTTTCCGCATCTTCTTCTATACATTTCCGCAATATTTCTGCCCAATTAGAGCGGTCTTCTGGCTCCTCTTTAACTATATTCTCGAAACATGGAGGAAAAGGTAAATCTCTGCTTCCCTGAAGATATAATTCTTTAATGACCTTATCTAAGCGAAAATTCACCCAATTCATAAATTTTTTCTCGCCTCTTTCTCTGTCATAATTATCAATTTTGAGGCAAACATAAGTTAAGGTTTGATTAACTGCTTCATCATAAATTAGTTCATAAAACTGAGCAGAAATATTGCCTCGTGGGGGATGGTAAAGTCTACCAGAAAGGCGAATTGCTTCCACTAATTCCCCTAAAGCATAATGCCTTAACTCACTATGCAATGGGTGACTTTGGGCTTCTATGGCTAGCCGCTTCAATTGTGCATCATCCAAAATGGTTTTACAAGCCTGAGAACGTAAGCTATTAGCCCATGTTCTAGGGCTGATTTTTTGAGAATTATATTGGTGAATTTGTTGTGCAATATCGCACTCTAATTGCTGTCGGATTTGCTGATAAATTTCCCAATAAATGCCAAATAAAGGTTGATTTGGCAGGTGACGGCAGATTTTCCGTCCACGCAAGATGTCCTCAACCAAGGGTGTTAAAGCTAACCGCCACTCCTCGGTTTGCAGAACCTGCTGTTGCAATTGTGAGATTAGCTCAGTCAGTCGCTCATCCATATTTTGCGTGCATAACCATTTAATCAGGTATCTTTGCTTATTACTCTGGTGAAGTAATCAGCAATTAGGCATTTTGTTACATAAATTAATATTTGCGATTTTGCGTAAAACTGGTTTTTTCCATCTGAGTGATGAGTAGAAGGGGGGGGAAGGTTAACCCTTAGTGGAAATACTGGGTTCGATGTTAATTGTGGTTAATTACTGCCTTCTTACTTACCCTTCTAACTGTAAAAAGACCTGCTTTGGTAATTAGTTGCTAAAGCATATAGAAGCAAAAAGGAGTAGCTGACATGGCAAGTCCCTATGGTACTAACGGAAACGATGTATTTTATGGTACTAACGGTACTGACTGGTTCTATGCTGGGGGCGGCAAAGACACTGTGTACGGCTATGGTGGTGACGACTGGCTCTTGGGTGACGCTGGCAACGACTATATTGACGGTGGTGATGGCAATGACAATCTCTGGGGTGATGCTGCTCACGATCTAAACGCCACTGGTGATGATACTCTCACCGGCGGCGCTGGTAATGACAATTTGTTTGGTCAAGCGGGTCTTGATAAGCTGTATGGCGGTACTGGTAACGACACACTGTATGGCGGTACTGGTAACGACACACTGTATGGTGGCTCTGGCAACGACGAATTGTATGGTGAGGATGGCAATGACCGCCTAGATGGTTATGCAACCAGCGGCACGGAATACGACACCTTGTCAGGTGGCGCGGGGTCAGATACGTTCGTTCTTGGTGGGGGCTGGGGTGTTTCCTACCTTGGGTATGGATTCGCCACAATTACGGACTTTAATGGCGCCTATGACTGGATCGAAGTTCCTGGCAATGCTAATACAAGATCATACAATGGTACGTCCTATTCCCTTGGTACGGGCAACTGGGCAGGTACTGCCGCTACAGATACCTTTATTTACTATGGCGCCCAGACTCCTGAAAATGTGATTGCTGTTGTTCAAGATACGACTGACGTTAGTTTTACACGAGACTTCAGATTCGTTTAGAGGTTGTTTTAAAAGTCTAATTAAATACTTGCCCTGGCGAATATAATTCGCGGAACTACACAGACAAAACCCGCCGGCGCGGGTTTAAAACCTTAATTTCTCGTAAGTCCGCGCCGGCGAACTTCGCTTGTGTAGTAGCGGTTTTAACCGCCCACAACTTTTAAAACATCCTCTTAGATGTGCTGTTCAGAATTCAAACAAACGTTTGGAAGGAAGAAACAGAATAAATAAGGCACGGGTGGGCTACAGCTATTATGTTTTTACCTCGGAATTTTCTTGTATGTAATTAACAGGACAAGAATCTAGAGGTGAAGAGTTGGGTAAACTACAGACCATTGTAGGGGCACAACACTGTTGTGCCCCTACCCGTGTACCTCAATCAAATGAGAAGCGCTATAAATCAGAACTCATCCCATGTCACCAAATTCGCGATACATAACAATATCCGTAGGTTAGCACGGCCGTGCTAACCTACAAACGCCATTTGTATCATGAGAAAAGTAAAATGGTATCAATACTCAGTCCAGTTTGGATTCCCTACACGCCAGTCGCCTCAACTTTGGAAACCAAAGGACGGGGCTGGTTCCCCTACACCACTAACAAAAAAAAACGGTAGAGCATCTCACTCTCTACCGTTCCTGATTTCGACCTGAGACTCAAGCCAAAACCTAAAACCTAAAACTTTTACGACTCAGCACCTTGGGGCAATAATTCCCGACGCTGCTCGGAACTCACCTTGACAGTACCTGTCTCTTGATCCACATCGACAACGGCGGTATCGCCTTCACCAATGCGACCGGAGAGAATTTCTTCTGCGAGGCTGTCTTCCAGTAAGCGCATAATCGCCCGACGTAAGGGTCTAGCACCGTAGCTGGGGCTGTAGCCTTCCTGCAGTAGGCGGTCTTTGAAGCGGTCGGTAACTTCCAGGGTAATACCTTTCTCGGTGAGACGACCGAATACTTCCTTGAGCATAATATCGGCGATGGATTTCACCTCGTCCTTGCTCAATTGACGGAAGACGATAATCTCATCCAGACGGTTGAGGAACTCTGGACGGAAGTATTGCTTCAGTTCTTCGTTCACCAAGGAGCGAATACGGTTGTATTGGGATTCTGTTTGGTCTTCGGACAACTCGAAGCCCAAGCCGCCGCCACCTTTTTCAATTACCTTAGAACCAATGTTGGAGGTCAGGATCAACAAGGTATTCTTGAAGTCCACGGTACGACCTTTAGCATCGGTGAGACGACCGTCTTCCAGGATTTGCAACAGCATATTGAAGACATCGGGGTGGGCTTTTTCGATTTCGTCGAACAGCACCACGGTGTAAGGACGACGACGCACTGCTTCTGTAAGTTGACCGCCTTCGTTGTAACCAACGTAACCCGGAGGCGAACCAATCAACTTAGATACAGTGTGACGTTCCATGTATTCCGACATATCCAGACGAATCATGGCTTCTTCGGAACCGAAGAAATAAGACGCCAAGGACTTCGCTAATTCAGTCTTACCAACACCAGTCGGACCAGAGAATACAAAGCTAGCAATGGGTCGGTTGGGGTTCTTCAAACCAACACGAGCGCGACGAATAGCGCGAGACACTGCTTTGACGGCATCGTCTTGACCGATGAGCCGCTGGTGCAAGGTGTCTTCCATGTGCAGTAATTTCTCGGATTCGGATTCGGTAAGTTTGTTTACCGGCACGCCAGTCCAGGAAGCGACGATGTGGGCAATGTCTTCTTCTGTAACGACGGGTTCTTCACCATCAGCACGGCCACCACCTTTGCTTTGAGCAATGGCGCGAATTTCCGCCTTGATTTCCATTTCCCGATCGCGCAGTTCACCAGCCCGGTCAAAGTCTTGTTTGCGGACTGCATCATCTTTATCTTTTAATACCTGACGCAGTTCTTTATCCAATTCTTTAGCTGCAGGGGGCAGTTGGGAATTAATCAAGCGTACCCGTGAACCGGCTTCATCAATTAAGTCAATTGCCTTGTCGGGGAGGTAGCGATCGCTAATATAACGGTCGGACAATTTCGCGGCGGCCACCAGTGCTTCATCAGAGATTTTCAGCTTGTGGTGCTGTTCGTAGCGATCGCGCAAACCATAGAGAATCTCAATAGTTTCGTCTACCGATGGTTCACCCACCATTACTGGCTGGAAGCGACGCTCTAGGGCTGCATCGCGTTCGATGTGCTTGCGGTACTCATCCAAGGTTGTCGCACCGATACACTGCAATTCACCCCGTGCCAAAGCTGGTTTGAGGATATTTGCCGCATCGATCGCACCCTCGGCTGCACCTGCACCAATCAGGGTGTGTACTTCGTCAATTACCAGGATGACGTTCCCCGCCTGACGGATTTCATCCATAATTTTCTTCAGGCGTTCTTCAAATTCACCCCTATATTTGGTGCCTGCTACCAGCAAACCGATATCCAGGGTAACAACCCGCTTATCTTCCAGGATGTCCGGCACATCTTTATTGGAAATCCGCTGAGCTAACCCTTCGGCGATCGCTGTTTTACCAACACCGGGTTCCCCAATTAATACGGGGTTATTTTTTGTCCGCCGACCCAAGATTTGAATCACCCGTTCAATTTCTTTGGCGCGTCCGACCACTGGATCGAGCTTACCGTCTGCTGCCATTTGGGTGAGGTTGGAGCCAAACTCATCCAAAGTTGGAGTTTTGGTACGACCCGACTGGGCACCAGCACTGACTTCAGCGGTTTCTCCCAACATGCGGATAACTTGTGTCCGCACTTTAGAAAGATCCACACCCAAGTTTTCCAGCACCCTAGCTGCCACACCTTCCCCTTCCCGGATCAGGCCTAACAGCAGATGCTCGGTGCCAATGTAATTGTGCCCCAGTTGGCGTGCTTCTTCCAAAGACAGTTCCAGCACTCGCTTTGCCCGTGGCGTAAACGGAATTTCCACTGCCACAAAGCCAGAGCCTCGACCGATGATTTTCTCTACCTCAATCCGAGCGTCCTTTAAATTGACACCCATAGATTTCAGTACTTTAGCCGCCACTCCGGTACCTTCGCCAATCAGACCCAGGAGGATCTGCTCTGTACCTACGAAATTATGACCCAGGCGGCGAGCTTCTTCCTGGGCCAGCATGATCACCTTAATGGCTTTTTCTGTGAAGCGTTCAAACATGGCATTTTTCCCATCACCTGCGTCGTGCCGGTACGCTGATTTTAGCATAGGCTAAATGACCGGCTGTCTGTACGATGATAACGACTTCCGGTAGGGATTACCTCACTTGAGGACAGTTATTTTTATTTCTCACGTATCAGTGGCGCGGTTTCCAGGGGATTTTTGATTTATCAGCCTATGTTCATAAATACCTACACAAAATACGGTCAAAATCTCAGCTAATCCCTGCTTCACAATCAAAAATTATTAGCAAAATTTTGCCTTGTCGTCAATTGCTTTCCTCCTTTTATTTAAATTACTTATATATTTAATTGCCACCCAGACAGCCGCAGACGGTGACTGATTTGCTGGTGCCACTGAGATAAACTTTGTTGAAATTGGGGTGTTTGTAAATCGCCACGCCAGAGAATGGCGGCATCTTCACCTGTATCCTGGTAGTAGCCCCGTCTGAGTCCAGCCGTCTTAAAACCAAACTTTTCGTAGAGAGAAATTGCTGTTGAGTTAGAAACTCGTACTTCTAGGGTAGCTCTCTCCAAGCCGCGATTACAAGCACCTTTGAGCAAAGCATAAAGTAGCGCAGAGCCAAAACCTTGACCCTGGTATGGGGGAGCGATCGCCAAAATTGTAATATGAGCTTCTTCTACAATTGCCCAAAAACAACCCATACCTAGCAGACCACTGGGATCTGTGGTCGCAAATAACCCCAGAAATTCGGTATTAGGGCTGTCTAACTCCCGTTGATAACCTTCTAGCGTCCACAGACCACCAAAACAGGCCTGGTCTAATTCGACCATCGCACTCAGATGTTCTAGCTCTAGCGGTTTGACTTCTAAGTTTAGCAAGCTCACAATTATTTAATTTTCGCTCAGGTACAACGCCTTTGTACACTGAAATAACGGAAACGAAAATTCTTAACAGTTATGGTATCGACTCACCCTGCACGGGTTCAACAGTCTGGTAGTCAGTATTTACCCCAAGAGAATAATACTAGCACCCAGCTTTCACCAAACCAACAATTACTACCCCTGAGTGCCACAGTCAATAGTGATGACTGCTTAGAAATAGGTGGCTGTGATGTCACCAAGCTAGTGCAGCAGTTTGGTTCACCTTTGTATATTTTAGATGAAGAAACCCTCCGCACGGCTTGTCGTCAGTACCGTGATAGCTTAGGGCGCTACTACCAGGGTGAATCCCTGGTAATATATGCTTCCAAAGCGTGGAATTGTCTGGCAGTGTGCGCGATCGTCAACAGCGAGGGTTTGGGTATTGATGTAGTGTCTGGTGGCGAACTATACACCGCTCTGCAAGCTGGAATCAGTGCCGAGAAAATCTACCTGCATGGTAATAATAAATCCCGCGATGAACTAGAATTTGCCATTCAGTCTGG
The DNA here is from genome assembly GCA_035285345.1 of Nostocaceae cyanobacterium. GTDB lineage: Bacteria > Cyanobacteriota > Cyanobacteriia > Cyanobacteriales > Nostocaceae > JAYKJH01. The sequence continues at coordinate 13,234 of JAYKJH010000231.1, forward strand.
TTGCACGATTGTCGTGGATAACTGGTACGAGTTAAAAACTCTGGTCGAATTAGCGACTAGAGATACTTCCCAGTCCCCCGTTCGCATCATGCTGCGTCTCACCCCTGGGATTGAGTGTCACACCCACGAATACATCCGTACTGGACACCTAGATAGTAAATTTGGCTTCGATCCTAATCAATTAGATGAGCTATTTGCCTTTGTTAGCAAACAACCTCACCTCAACTGCGCTGGGTTGCACGCTCATATTGGTTCCCAGATTTTTGAACGTCAACCCCACCAGGATTTAGCTGCTGTGATGGTACAGTGGCTCAAGTTAGCCTCAGAATACGGTTTGGCAATTACAGAGTTAAATGTCGGTGGTGGGTTAGGAATTCGTTACACAGAATCCGATGACCCCCCCAGCATTGAGGAATGGGTGAAGCCGATTTGTGAAGTAATTTCCCAAGCTTGTGCGGCAGCAAATCTACCTTTACCGAAGTTAATTTGCGAACCAGGGCGTTCGCTCATCGGTACAGCCTGCGTGACAGCCTATACCATTGGTTCAGCGAAAGAAATTCCAGAAATCCGCACCTATATTGCTGTTGATGGGGGGATGTCAGACAACCCCCGTCCAATTACATACCAGTCTGTTTATCGGGCAGTGGTAGCAAATAAAATGTCGGCTCCCGCAACAGAAACAGTAACAGTTGCCGGTAAGCACTGCGAATCGGGAGATATCTTGATTAAAAATGCCCAATTACCAAAAACTCAGCCCGGAGATATGCTCGTGGTTTTGGGAACTGGCGCATACAATTACAGTATGGCGTCTAACTATAATCGTCTGCCCCGTCCGGCAGCGGTGGTAGTGGCCAATAGCGAAGCAAATTTAATTTTGCGCCGCGAAACTTATCAAGACCTGATTCGGCAAGATTGTCTACCCGAAAGATTGCAGAGTTAGGCTTCCCTGACTCTCAGCGTTGAGTAAACCCCCGCGCATACAGCAGGGGTTCCCATAAACAGAGGGGCTTCCCCCCTTTATTGATGCTAAAGAAGAAAGAATGAAGAAGACGTTATTCTTTCTTCTTTCTTCGTTATTGGTAATTCGACAAGGTTGATCCAGATGTCATGGGAGATTGGTGGAAGCAATGGCTGACATACCTAGTAGGGACACACTCCTTCCTGCTTCAGACTCTGGATATAGGTTTAGTGCTAGCCCTCACTTACATGATTCTAGTGGTGATTGGCGAGCGGCGAACGCTGTGGATGGTGCGGGGGTTTATTCTGCTGATGCTGGCGTCAGCCCTCAGTGGTAGACTAGGGCTGCCGTTGTTAAATTTTGTCCTAGAAAAGTTAGTGATTGGCTCGGCTGTAGCAATGGCAGTAGTACTACAGTCAGAATTTCGCCGCTTTTTGGAACAGTTGGGACGGGGTGAATTTCGCCAGTTGTTTCGTCCTTCCGGTTTGGTGACTCCCAAAACTGACAGCGTGATTGACGAAATCGTAGATGCAGCCAAAGAATTGTCGCAAAATCGCATTGGGGCGCTGTTAATCTTAGAAACCAGCAGCCCGATTGACGAACGTGATTTTTCAGTACCAGGAGTCAAACTGAATGCTGAGGTCTCTAAGGAACTAATTCAGACCATTTTTCAACCCAAAACTCTGCTACACGATGGGGCAACTTTGATACGTGGTTCCCGGATTGTAGCTTCTGGTATAATCTTACCACTCTCAGGGCGCACTGCTTCTCGCCAATTGGGAACCCGCCACCGAGCAGCAATGGGAATTACAGAACGGGTCGAAAATTGTGTATGTGTGGTTGTCTCAGAAGAAACAGGTTCTATTTCCTTAGCCGAACGAGGCACCCTGAACAGACCACTAACCAGCAGTAAACTGAAAGAGTTGTTAGAGGCTCGATTTTCCCCCACTATAAATCGTCAGGAAGCTGTAGCTCCCGGTTTAATTAGTTTGGGTCGTCGGCTTCTCAGTAAGGCTATGGTATTGGTGTCACGTTTACTCGGTTTACCATCGACCGCGTCTCGAAATAAAAAATGACTGCAAAGCAAACTGAACTGCAATATTTGCCCGTTGATTTGCACCGCGAACTGCTCCCCAAGCATGTGGCGGTGATTATGGATGGCAATGGTCGATGGGCTAAGCGTCAAGGACTACCCCGGATTATGGGTCATAAACGGGGAGTTGATGCGCTCAAAGACCTCCTGCGCTGTTGTCGCGATTGGGGTATTAGCGCCTTGACCGCCTATGCTTTTTCGACAGAAAATTGGGGCAGACCCACCGAAGAGGTGGAATTTTTAATGACTCTGTTCCAGCGGGTATTACGCCAAGAGTTACGGGAAATGATTCAAGAGAATGTTCGGATTCGGTTTGTGGGCAAATTAGATGCCCTACCGCGACCCCTACAAGAGGAAATTTCCCGCTCCGTAGAAGAAACTAAGAATAATCGAGGTATACAATTTACGGTAGCAACCAATTATGGCGGACGGCAGGAAATCATCCAAGCTTGCCGTGAAATAGCTGATAAAGTTAAGCAAGGTCTCCTGCAACCAGAGGAAATTAACGAGGCTACCTTTGAGCGTCACCTCTACACTGCAGGCATTTGCGACCCCGATTTATTAATCCGTACCAGTGGGGAAATGCGTCTGAGCAATTTTCTTCTCTGGCAAATGGCTTATTCAGAAATTTATATTACTGAAACATTATGGCCTGATTTTGACCGCACCGAGTTTCACCGCGCTTTGTCTGCTTATCAGCAGCGCGATCGCCGGTTTGGGAAAGTCTAGGGACTGGGGCATGGGGCATGGGGCATTGGGCATGGGGCATTGGGCATGGGGCATGGGGCATTGGGCATAATAAGTAAATTCATTTCTTACCCATTACCCATTACCCATTACCCAGTACCCAGTCTTTAGGGTCCGGAAAAGACTGCTTGTTCGATATCGCCACGAGTCAGGGAATATTTGAAGGAGCGGATGACATCTTTTCCTTCTTCCCCGGCTTTGAGGTATCGGACTGTGATTTGCTCGATATCCAGCCAGAGTTCTGCTTCCCATTTGGGACGTTGTATGCGCCAGCAATGCAGTTGTTCTGTATCTTGTTGACAGCCTTGGTTCCTCAGCCAGGTTTCAATTTGGGGGAGGGGATGGTTATATAGGGGTGTCTGGTCGGGAAGAAGAGACATAGGAATTCAAAATTAAAACTTCAAAATAACAAATAAATTACAGATTTTGCGGAGTGGTTGTTACTGGTGAGATGTGGGTAATTGGCTGTTGGCTGAGGTCGGTTGGTGGGGACACTACAGGTTGGAAAGCAAACTCCCCACGGGTTAAACCAATGACAATTACTAACAACAGACAACCGACAAAGGTTAATCCGAGAATAAACAGAGCAAATAATTCACCCGATGACAGGGGTCTATCGGTGGGGTCAAGGTAAGCTGACTTATGGGGGTCGTATTTCCAAGAAACGGGACGATTTAAGTCAGGTGGGGCTTGGATGACATTAAGGCGCGAATAACCAATTTTCAGGTCATAATTTAACCGCCGCTCAGGGTTACTCAAGGTAGCGTAAGCTTCGTTAATTTGCTGAAATTTACGGGTGGAGATCGCTCCTGGTAAGTCAGTGGTATCAGGATGGTAGCGTTTGCTGAGTTCCCAATAAGCGCGACGAATCTCAATTACCGACGCTGAAGGATGCAACCCAAGCAGAGAGTAATAGGTGCTGGGATTTGCTTCTAATACCTGTTCGCTGGTTTTTTGCTCTGACCCTTCACGATCCACGGCGTTATCCACTCTGCTTTGCAGAAGATTTTAAATATTTTCAATGTAACAATTCTTGGGGTAATGGGGAATGGGGGGCAAGGGAAGGGGACAAGGAAGCAATTAAATTTCCTGTTCTGTGTTAAGAGTTCCCTAAATATTTGCTACAGATGATTGACACAAAGACGCAAACACACAGAGCGGATCGCACCTTGCCACAAACAGTCTTCTTTCACGATTGATGTTGCCAATATCATGCCAGTCACCTTGGGTCAAGTGCATCGGGTGGTCGATGCCACGCTAACCAACCACCAGATGCACTGCCTAACTCTTGTAGATTATGTGTTCGACTAGCATACCAGGAGATGCAAGAATAAAATTGCGCTTCGACAAAATTAGTCAGGGAGATTTAATAATGACACCTGTAGAGTTTAACAAGACGGCGCTCAGTGACGAGCAGGTGGAGAAGTTATGGCAAGCCTTCCAAGCGTTTGATGAGGACAGCAACGGGACTATTTCAGCAAAAGAACTTGGGCTAGTGATGGGTTCCTTGGGGCAGAGTCCCGATGAGATGGATCTGCGGGACATGATTAAGGAAGTAGACGTTGACTTGTCGGGAAGTATCGATTTTGAAGAGTTCAAAGCACTGATGGTGTCCAAGCAAGGCGATCGCACAAGTCGCCTCAAACTGGCATTTAGCGTGTTTGATGAGAACAACAGCGGTCAGATTACCGCCGACGAGATGCGCGGTGTGATGAGCAAGTTCGGGCTGACAGAATCAGAGCTAGATGAGATCGTCAAAGAGGTAGACCATGATGGCGATGGCTCAATTGACTTTCAAGAGTTCTGTAAGTTAATGCCGGATGAGTCAGAAATAACAACAGGCTACATAGACTCACCAATTGTCTTTACTAATTCGCCACAGGCAACCGAAAATTCAACTAGTGCAGGAGTGACGAGTAATACTGAACCTTCGGCTACCACAGACCCCACTTCCTTAGAGGTATCTACTGAGGTCAATCAGTCGATAGAACAGCTTAAAGAACAACTCGCTAGACATGCAACTAGCGAACAGCGACGCGGTACGTCCCGGTTGCAGATGCAGATCGGTTTGTTCCGTCTAATTCAAGGAGCAGCCTACCGCAGCTTCCGCGAGAGTTTCTCCGCTAACCATGAAACTCATTTGCGTGTGAGAAACCTGCCCTATAGGATTACTGACTTTGTGCAGTTCGTCAAGCAGGCGATCGCTCTGTATAAGGGGTTAGGTGTAGTCGAAGAGGCTTGCTATCCTGTGCTAGATGCCGTAGTTGAATCAATTGCAGGGGAGTATACTCGACTTCAGGAGCGGATCGACAACTGGAAAACAGTGGAAAAAACTCCCCAGATGTTGGCAGAAGAGCAAGCCATGTTGTCGGCACGCGGTAAATCTGCTAGTGTCAAGCAAAAGTTTGCCGCCGGAGTCGAGTTTGCTATCACGTTGAAAAAGAAGAGATTCAGCCTGCGCGATGTTGCAGAGGGGGTGATGGCAATCAACGAACTCAATCGGCTAAGGAAGATGGAGCTAAATGCAGAACTGGCTCCACCACCAGATCAATCAGTGGAAAATCCCTCGGAATATCTTCACAAGTGGAACCGTGTCATCCTCTCCAATGCATCGGAGGAAGTGGATGGTGCAATGATGCCAGTGGCATATTGGTATGAGGATTTTATGCCGAAGCTGTTAGCAGCATTCAGCGTCAGTAGGGCAGCCGATATCCAAAGTAACACAATACCTGACCAGGCAGCTTTGGACAACTGGTACTCCTCTACCAAGAAGTCGGGGGAGTTTGCCCTGTATGGGGCAGATGTGGCAGAAAGCTTTCCCAACTGTACGCCAAAACAGAAGCTGATGCTTAAGCAGGCATGGAACCTGACACATCATTACCTAAATGGCGTGCAAAAAAGACGCGAACGTCTGGAGTTTGGGCGCGAGTCAGGTGTGCTGTCACAGTATGTAGCATTTATTGACATCTACTTGAATCGCAGTGATGTCCAGCAAGCACAGATGCGCGTCAGCTTCCCATACTACATTGGTCCGGCGGTATGGCGCTTCTTCCATACTACTGCGGAGATTGTCTGTACCAAACCACTTGAGCAACAGAAAGCTCTGGTAGCAGTCTTCAAGGACTTCTTCCAACTGTTCGCAACCATGTATCCTTGTCCTTATTGCCGTCACCACCTCAACATGTATGTCGTGCAGAATAAGGAGGTGGAAATGTACCCAGTGGAGTATCTTGTGCTGGGACGAGATCCACGACTGACTAACTTTGAAGTGTCACTGGATGCCAAGCTGTCTACTGTGATAGATGGTCCATCTCTGCGCTTATTCTTCTGGAAGCTGCACAACACAGTCTCTTCATCCATTGCTCGCTCGGAGGAATGGTATCACAAGGACGAGAAAGCGTTTTATACTACCCGCTATTGGCCTAGCCTTGATTCTGAACTGGCACGAGCTAAAGCCCTCAGACAGATTAGTATTGCTACTGATCGCATCTATCGCCTCTATGGCATCCTCAGACCAGCATCGCGGCTAGCAGGAGTGAGAACAACACTGCAAAAGCTGTTGGAAAAGGGCGATGCAGCAGCTATCAAGGAAGCTTGCACAGTTGCACAAGATTATATCAAGGATTTGGAGGCCGCTGTAATCAGCGGGCAGTTTTTACAACAGACATACCAGTTTGAGCCTGACTTGGTGGATACATCTGCCATCTTTACTCCTGAAGAGGAGGAGTTTGCCCGCAGCGGCTTGTTTGTGGAGACTTGCTAATTGAAGTTCGCGCTCTGATGATGTTGTCAATATCATGTCAGTCACTTTGGGTACAGTGCGATCGCGGTGGGTGCCACGTCATTAGTCATTAGTCATTAGTCATTAGTTTCCCATGCCCAATGCCCAATGCCCCATGCCCAATGCCCAATGCCCAATGCCCAATGCCCAATGCCCCATGCCCAATGCCCCATGCCCAATGCCCAATGCCCAATGCCCAATGCCCCATGCCCCATTCCCTAAATCAAATTAGCGCGGGGATGAAAGGTTTCAATCTGGCGCAATTTCTCATAAAGTTCCCTTTCTTGGGGACTTAATTCTTTGGGAGTGACAATTTGAATTTCTACCAGTTGGTCGCCTCTACTGGTTTTGTCGATGGGGTAGCCTTTATTAGCAAGGCGTAATTTTTGACCAGATTTCACACCAGGGGGAAGGTTCATTTTTACCAATCCATCTAGGGTGGGTGATTCTACTTGACCACCCAGAACGGCTTCAGCCGGAGTAACTGGGAGTTGACAGTGAATATCTGAGCCTTCTAGTCTAAAGAAGGGATGGGGAGCTACGGTGATTTTTAAGTATAAATCTCCTCCATTGATGCCTTGGTCACGCAGACGGATGGTTTGTCCTGTGACCATTCCCGGTGGCATGTTAACTTCTAAGGAACGACCATCTTCTAGGCGAATCCGTTCGTTACCACCTTGATAGGCTTTTTCTAGGGGTAGGGTTAATCTGGCTTCGATGTCCCGCTTTGTGGGGCGAGAATTGACAGTATATGACGTTTTGGTATTACCGACGCGAAAACCACTATTGGTGGTGGTATTTCTGGTTTCTTTGCGCTCATTATTACCTAATACACTATCTACAAAGCGGTTGAAATCAGGATATTGGTTAAAATCGACATCCTGATTCGCACTGCGACTGCTCTTGCTAGAGTCTCCCCAGCTTTTCCCCTTGGACTGCTGCTGTTTACCAGGGAAGCCTTTGCGTTTCCAAAAGTTACTGAATTGATCGTACTGCGCTCGTTTGCTGGAGTCCGAGAGGACATCATAAGCCTCATTAATTTCTTTAAATTTTTCTTCTGCGGCTTTATTACCCGGATTAACATCAGGGTGGTACTGCCGTGCTAAGCGCCGGTATACCTTTTTAATTTCTTCGTTGGTAGCATCTTTAGATACTCCCAAAATTTCGTAATAGTCGCGATAATTTTGCAAGTTTTGCATAATTGAGCTAGCAGCCTAGAGCTTAAAGCTTTCAGCTTTTTAAGTTATCAGTGGGACTTAGGGAACTGGTCGTGGGATTTTTTGAGTGAGTTTAAATGACAACAACTAGACCACAGACATAAAGCCTGCAGTCTTCTTGACCGCTATTTTAGAGCCAATCATCGTCATCATCATCCCAGTTATCTTGGTAGCTAGGACGCTTTTTGCGGCTAGAGGAACCGTAGTCATCGTAGGAGGAACGTCTTTCTCGACGGGACGAGTCGCGCTCTCCATAGGAGTAATCCCGGTCGCGATCGCGGTAAGTATCCCGGTCACGGTAAGTATCCCGGTCACGATAACTATCCCGGTCACGATAACTATCCCGCTCACGGTAGGATGAATTCCTAGTGGGTGGATAGTCATCATCATCCTTGCCTGTAAAGATGTCTTTAATCGCACCAAACAAGTCGTCATCCTCGTCATCCATGTAATACTGACGGACTTCGCGGTTTAGCTCGTACAGTGCATCTTGCAGGTCAGCGTAGGATTGGTCAATCCCCCGGTCGTCATCTTGCTGCAAATTCTCCCGTAGCTCTCTACACAGGGTTTCTATGCGGACGCGACGATTGCGAGCGAAACTCATGCCAAAATCTAGCGCTACTTCTTTTAGTTGACGTTCGGCTGATAAAATTAGTGCCTCGGAACGGGTACGTTTTTCTACTCTTTCTTTGCGCTGACGGTCTTTATCGGCAAATTTCTCTGCTTCCTGAATTGCCTCTCTAATTTCGTAATCGCTGAGGGTGGAAGCACCTTGAATGGTGATGCTCTGCTCGCGACCTGTGGTACGGTCTAAAGCTGTTACCAGTAATATCCCGTTAGCATCTACATCAAATGATACCTGTACTTGCGGCACACCTCTTGGTGCTGGGGGAATACCATTGAGTTTGAAACGCCCCAGGGATTTATTATCCCCTGCCATGTCTCGCTCTCCCTGGACTACGTGAATTTCCACAGAAGTCTGGTTATTTTCTGACGTTGAAAAGATGTCGCTTTTCCGCACCGGGATAGTAGTATTGCGGGGGATGAGTTTTTTCATCACGCCACCAATAGTTTCCAACCCGACGGATAGGGGTGTAACATCCAGCAGCAGCACGTCTTTAATTTCTCCCGACAAAATACTTGCTTGAATAGCTGCACCCACAGCTACGACTTCATCGGGGTTAACGGTTTCATTGGGTTCAATGCCAATCATTGCCTCTACAAGCTGCTGGATCATCGGCATCCGGGTAGAACCTCCCACCAACACAACTTCTTCAATATCTTCTGGGGTCATGTTGGCATCCCGCAACGCTCTTCTGACGGGATTGCGTACCCTGCTCAACAAATCTTCACAAAGACCTTCAAACTGGGAACGAGTCAGACGAGTTTCTAGGTGTACTGGGCCATCTTCATTGACGGAAATGAAGGGTAAGTTGATATCGGTGACGCTGACGGCGGAAAGTTCAATTTTTGCTTTTTCCGCTGCTTCCATGAGCCGCTGTAGGGCTTGACGTTCCCGTCTTAAGTCTACACCTTCTTTTTCTAAAAATTGGTCTGCTAGCCAGTCTACAATCCGTTTATCAAAGTCATTCCCCCCTAGCTGGGTATCACCACTGGTGGCTTTAACTTCAAACACTCCATCGCCAACTTCCAAAATCGACACGTCAAAGGTACCACCCCCCAAGTCGAATACCAATACGGTTTCGTTATCAATCTTATCCAAACCATAAGCCAAAGAGGCGGCGGTGGGTTCGTTAAGAATTCGCAACACTTCTAAACCCGCGATTCTTCCGGCATCTCTTGTAGCTTGGCGTTGGGAATCGTTAAAATAGGCAGGTACGGTAATTACTGCACCTGTGACGGGTTCTCCGAGATATTTGCTAGCGTCGTCTGCCAATTTCTTGAGAACCATTGCCGAAATTTCTTCCGGAGCGAATTCTTTGCTCAACCGGGGACACTTGATTTTAATATTGCCAACTTCGTCTTTGCGGATAGTGTAGGGTACGCGCTTGGACTCTGGGGTAAGTTCAGCATATTTGCGTCCAATGAAGCGTTTGATGGCAAAAAAGGTATTCTGGGGGTTAAGAACAGTTTGACGCCGTGCCATTTGTCCGACAACCCGTTCTCCTTCTTTAGTAAAACCGACCACGGAAGGTGTGGTGCGAGTTCCTTCGGCATTGGCAATCACCACCGGCTTCCCACCTTCCATCACGGCGACTACTGAGTTGGTTGTTCCCAAGTCGATGCCGACTACCTTGCCCATGCGTTGCTCTTCTCCTAGCGTGTCTTATAAATTTTTGTTTAGCAGCTATGTCTTGATTTATTCTATCTTGCAGTTAGAGGATACACATAGCTGTAGTGTTTCTGAGCATTTAAGAGCGTTAAACAATAGTCATCCGTAAACAATTGGACTTAAAACAGCGATTAAAAACTCACCTCAGCCAGATAGTACGCGATCGCGACCCCTATTTGGCAACGGGCGGTCATTTTTTTGTTCGCCAATACATCCGCGAACAGTTGGGACAATGGGGAGAGGTGGAAACCCATGAGTTTCAAGTCAGTGGCAGAACATTTCAGAATCTGATTCTTAATTTACCAGCCACCAGCCGCCGCAACCATCTGCCACCGATTTTAATTGGTGCCCACTACGACGCTGTACCTGGAAGTCCCGGTGCCGATGATAACGCCACTGGGGTAGTAGCAATGCTGGAATTGGCGAGAAAATTCGCCGCTTCCCCCGCGAGATTTCCCCTCCGACTGGTAGCTTTTGATATGGAAGAATACGGTTTGTTGGGTAGCGCTGCCTATGCAGAGCAATTAAAACAACAAAAGCAACCCTTGCGCTTGATGATGTCTTTGGAAATGCTGGGATATACCGATAGTACTCCTGGTTCCCAACGTTATCCAGCACCTTTAGATAAGATTTATCCCAACCGGGGAGATTTTATTGCCTTAGTGGGTAATTTACGCACCATTCCTGATTTAATTCATTTGAGTCGTAATATTCGCAAAGTTGGTATCCCTAGTGAGTGGCTACCAGTACCCAATAAAGGGTTAATTGTCAGACAAACAAGATTGAGCGATCATAGTCCTTTTTGGGATGCTGGTTATGCAGCTATGATGATTACAGATACGGCTTTCTTGCGGAATCCTCACTATCATCAACCCAGTGATAATATTGCATCTTTGGATTTAGATTTTCTCACGGGGGTGTGTCGCGGTTTGGAAATTGGTATTAGACGGTTGTAGGATTGGTAGCGGATGGATTATTTGTGAATCCAGCTAGTAGCTAGTAGGTTGGGTTGAAGAATGAAACCCAACACAAGCTTCCAGTTGACGTTGGGTTGACCCACGGTAAGCCCAACCTACAAATCAGAATTTCATTATAAATATTCAACCGGACATGATGTGACTAAATCGGTTGCTGATTGCTCAAATCTTCTCTAAACAACCTGACGCTAGGAGTAAGACTGATTAAATCCTCAATATTGCGCTTCATAGTTTGGCAAATTGTATCTAGAGGTAAATCGTTGTTATCATAACCAAAGGGATTTTCAATTTCCAGTCCAATTGCTTCAACTCCAAATAAAGTAAAACTCACTATAGCAGTTATTGTGCCTGTCCACCAGCCTAAACTTTCTACTAATTCAAAGGGTAATAACATACAATAAAGCAGTAATAATTGCTTTAAATGAATTGCATAAGCTAAAGGTATGGGGGTGCGTAAAATTCGTTCACAAGCACCTAATTGATCCACGAGAATATTTAAGAGTTTCTGGATAGCAGTTAATTGTTGGCTATCCAGACAACGCTGATTATATTGCGCTTGTAAATAATCTCCTAACCAAAAAGCAACTTCTAGGGGTGGATTATTCATACTTTTGAGGGTGAAATATTTAGAAGGTGGTAATAGTTCCTGTAATTCGCTATTGACAGGCTCTCCCCTCAGATGTAATTTTGTCGCAACAGCAAAGGCAACGATTAACCGCAAAGCATTAATTTTTTTTTCTTTATCTTCCGGATTATTTTCAACAATTGAAACCCAAATCTGTCTCGCTAAATTTCGCGAAGTGTTTACTATATTTCCCCAACATTTTCTCCCTTCCCAAAACCTGTCGTAAGCCGTATTTGTTCTAAAAACCAGTAATAAACCTAAAACAATACTAGGAATTACGCTGCCTAAAATTGGTTGAGAAACCGGCAGTTTGTAATGGTGCAGTATACTGATAAAAGTACCAAATATACCGAAGCCAATTACTCGTGGGTAAATTGCATTGATAACTGAACCTCTCCGCTGAAAGGCGATTTTAAACCATTTCAGGTTTTTACTAGTCATGAAATTTGTTGAAACTAGGCTTTGGTAATACTTGTTTATCCTCTCACAAAATTTTGATAAATCAATATTTCAAGTGCGAGCATGTGAGCGTATAGGCTTGAACGCATAATGTAACGTAGCTTCTTTAATTGATTGTTATGGCATGTTGATATAATAAAAAATTGAGCATTGAATAGGCAAAAACAGCCATGACTCAATCAAAACCCGTTCGTCGTCGTCCTGGTAGGTTATTTCCTGAATTCACGATACCACCAGAAGAGTTAGCTAGACGTAAAGCTGAGAAAGAAGCTCGTTGTCAAAAAGCACGCAGCGTTTTTGACAAAGTAGCGCCACAACTACTAGATGAATATTACAATTGGTTCTTTGTTGTGGAGCCAAATAGCGGCGATTATTTTATAGACCCTGATGAAGAAGTAGCTGTGCAAAAATCTCGTGAAAAATACCCAAGCGGCTGGGTTGTGATTTTTCGAGTTAATGAAACAGGAACCTGCGGTAAGATATGATTTCCGGTAGGTTTGGTGAAAATGGCGAGTTAATCTTTGAAGTTGATTTAATTGTCTCTGATGGCGAAAGATTCCCTATTGAAGTTTTATTAGATACCGGATTTACTACAGGTTGGTTAGCACTTGATACCCAAGATGCTGAAAGTTTGGGATGGTCTTTGATTACACGTAACCGGACAATGGAAACGGCACGAGGTGAAGGGTATTTTGATATTTATGAAGGCAGAATTGTACTTGATGAACAAGAGTATATTATTCCGGTTGTCGTAGGAGATGGAATACCGGAACCTCTGCTGGGTTTGCAGTGGTTGAAAATGTTGCCTTTGGTGGTGAATTTTGCGGCGGGTGTGTTGACTTTGGGGTGAGATATGGGAGTGCGATCGGCACTTCTCCCACGAGCTAAACTATCGCAGAGTAGTAAAAAATTATATGTTTATTTTTGCATAAAAATAGCTGCTATTCCAGCAATAGCACTAACAAAACTAATAATACTTACTAACCAATTTTCCTTTAAAATTTCACCTATAACTCCTGGATAACCTCCATACATATCTTTCCACTTTGCATTAGTTTTTAGCGAGCCGTTATCAGTTCGCTCTATGATGTTTGCCAAAACATCTACTTTCCTTAGAGTAGACTGATGAAGCTTAACATATTCTTTATTTGTAAATGCGGTAGCCTCATCTGGTCCACTTAAAAAATCTCTGACGCTTATCTTGTTCTTCTCCATCAACTTTTGTAACCGAGGATGTTCAATGTATCTAACACCATAAATGTTAATAAGCAAGCGAGATAAATCAACTAGATTAGACTCATCTATTTCTACAGGTTTTCCCCCTAAAACTTGATAGCGATGAGCCAAGGCTGGAAAACCATA
>JAYKJH010000232.1:0-6784 GCA_035285345.1 Nostocaceae cyanobacterium
ATGCCCAATGCCCAATGCCCCATGCCCCATGCCCCATGCCCAATGCCCAATGCCCCATGCCCCAAGCTCCATGCCCCATGCCCCATTACGGCGTTGTTGTCGCTGCGGGTGTGGGTGCAGGTGTAGCTGCGGGTGTGGATGAAGCCCCTGTACCAGGATTTGAACTGGGAGTGGGTTGGGCGGTTGCTAATTGGCTAATTTGGTCTTTGTACTGTGGTGGTGCTAGGGAAGCGGCGCTGTCAAACAGGGTTTTTGCTTCGTCAGTTTTGCCTTGTTCTTTGAGAACAATAGCTTTTGCTAGGACGGGACGAAAATCCTGTTTATCAGCTTTGATAGCCTGGTCGTAGGCTGTGAGGGCTTCGGAGTAGCGTTTCTGAGAAGCGTGGACGTTACCTAAAAGCACTTGCACGGCGGTAGTGTCCACGCTACCAGCTTGAATTTTATTAGCCTGGGCGGCGGTAGAGAGAGTATCTTGCAATAAGCCAATTGCTGCTTCTGGGCGTTTTTGCTCAAGCAGCAGAGCCACCATGCCTTGTAAAGCCTTGATGTCTCCTGGTTTTGTTTCTAGAATTGAGCGATAAGCCACAGCAGCACCTTCGCGATCGCCGGTTTGCTGCTTAGCTTGTGCTAGCAAGATTGTGTATTCTGTGTTTTGGGGATTGAGGGCAGCTAATTTTTCCAGAGGTTGAATAACGTCTTGAATTTTACCCTGTCCTTGACTCAGCAGTTGTAGGCGTGCTTCCAGCAAGCCTTTTAGTGCTGTTTGATTTTCTGGTTCCCGCTGCAAAACCAGTTCATAACCCCGTGCTTGGTCTTCCAGCTTCGATTTTTCCAAAGCGGTTGCTGCTTGACCAGGTGCTGTGGCGGTGTTTCCTCTTGAGGACTGGCTATCATTAATAGCACCAATCAAGGGAATCATCGACACTCCAATAAAGGCAAGTACTGCCAGCAGCAATACAACATTAATTATCCAGCGATTGCGCGGTTGAGACACAAAACCATTCTGAACTCTAATGACATTATCGATGACAGATGAGGGAAAGTTAAAAATTCGCGAAATTTTGCGGATTATCAGGAGCAGAGAGTGAACGTAATAACAAATAGCGATTTATTCTGCTGAAAGCGGCTTCTGTTGATAGAACCGCAAACAATGGTAGCTATGCTATGCTGCCGACACGTTCACTCTCTCAAAGAGTGCTTTGAGGCTATCACCAGAGTGGAACCTACCAAACTGGTACTAACTCAAAGGCTCTTTGCAGCTCTGTTTATAAAATCCCACAATGGGATGTGTCTCCGCCGCAAGGAGTTTCTATGAATTCCGACCTGATTCCGCCTTCTGACTCATCTAATTCTCAAGCCAAAAACGAATCTCCAGCTAATCCGGAGGGGGCATCTGTTCCACCGGAAAATGCTGCCACCAGCCCTTCTGAAGCACCGACAGAAGGGCAGTCTGGGAATCGCCAGCAACCAATTCCGCCGCCGAGCGAACCGATGCAGTATCGTGCCATTGGCTTGGTGCGCGGTCGCTATTGTGTCACCGACCCCGAACAATTTACCCAAGGGAAAGTGATATTAGGTGATGGCAGCGAACTCCAGGCTGTCCTCCTAGGACGGATCATGAGTTTGGTCAAAAATCACCTAGATTTAGAACAAGACCATTTATGGGTAGTTTATCCCCGTACCGGACAAGAAGATGGTGTGTTACACATCCAGATTGTCGGTGTTTGGGAGCCTGAAAAACTGGCAAAACACCCCGATCAGGAGTCGGCAGAAGTGTCACCAGACATGGCGCCTATTCCTTCATCGGAAGTTGAAGATAACTATTTTTCCGTGCGTGGCGAAATAGTTTACCAGTCTGTAGAACAAGGTAACTTGGTGATCAAAATCAAACAGGCGCCGCGCAAAGGAGATGATAAACCGAAATATTTCAAGTTGAAATTGTTCGGGAACTTGCAATCGAAAGCCTTGGGACAGTTCTGGGATTTACAAGTCCACAGGGAAGGGGACAAATTGACGATTCTCCAAGGGGAAAAGATTGCTGACTTACCCAGGAAACCCAGACTCAAAGGACAGGGTGGTTTCCGTCGAGGTGGGGGTAGACCTAGCCCTGGTAGTTGGTCAAAAAAACCCAGACCACGCAATCAAGAAGGCGGTGGCAGTCCCCGTCCGGTTCGCAAACCGCAAAGCGGCGATTCTGCAGGCAGTCCCAGTCCCCAACCATCGGCACCAAGACCACCCATACCCAAGCCTGTCAAGAAGCGTCAACAACCACCTGAGGAGTAGTTGGGGAAGAGGCAGGGGTGCAAGGCACAAAGGTGCAGGGAACAATTACTAATACCCTATACCCTATGCCCCATGCCCCATGCCCACCTCTCACATCTGTGTCCACCTATCTTGTGGTAAAAACGAACGCGACCTAGGAATTGGGGCAACTGGTTCGGTGAGGGTAAAAGTACCGGCTTCAATCCACTGTTTCAATTCCAAGGCAACTTGTCGGGAGAAAAACAAGCTGGCAAGGGGAGCAACGCGCACTGATTTACCCTCAATGTTAATCCGCCCCGACTTAAGTTGGGCGTAACTTACCAAACCAAAAGTTGGGCGGACACGCCGGGGTATAGAAAAATCTACTATGGGTGCGACTAAATCTTTATCCTCTACAGCACAGTGTTCTACAACATGGTGATTTAATACCGGCAGTGGAACGCCAACACCTAACATCAAAGATGGTCCGTAACTTTTGAAATAGCACCCCCGCACCCAGCGAGAGTCCATTTGTTTAGCGTCTCCAATTAAAGCTAAGGTAGCAGCAGGACCAATGGGAGTCCGATTCGGCAGGCGTTTTTGTAAGGGAAAATGCTGAGTTCCTTCCCAGGTAACGTAGCCAATGCCACCGCCTAAAAACAGCCGCGTCCCAATCCCGACCAGTTGCAAGTCAGGGTCATTGAGTAGGGGGGAAATAGCACCGGGGTTAGAAAAAACAGCATTCCCCAACCGGGGTTGTAAAGGACCAAGATAGGTGAAAAGTGGGCGATCGCCTCCATTGACGCCTACTATAAAATTTTGGTATATATTTCGCGGATTAAATAAGTAAAATTGGTTAATTGTGTCCCGTGTAATTGTCGTTTCAAAGGTAGCGCGGGGATAACAATCAGTTACTTGTCCCAAGGCACGCACATGTACGGGTTTCCCGGCGATTAAGTCTTCAATCACATGACCACCACCTCGTTCTCTGACCTCTTCACCGTCGTTGACTTCCGCCGCACAAGCAGCACCGAGGTATAAATCCACAGCCCCAAAGCCAGAATATGCTGGGACGCTATCCACCCAGCAGCGACGTATTTTAATCGGCGGGTCAGTATGTCCCAGGTTAATAATCGCACCGCTAGATTCCATCGGCTCAAAGGTGCCGGTGGTAATCACATCAACTTCTTTAGCAGTTTTGGCAACGCCAACTTTTGCTACTCGTGCTTTCAGTTCTTCCACTGTTAGCACTACCGCCCGCTTGCGGCTGATTTTTTCGTTTATTTCCGCAATTGTACGCATTTTTTGGTATAAAATTAACACCTCAGTTTTTATTGTTGGTTTGTTGGGGGATATTTGCTAGGTAATTGGTTAAGTCACTTTGGCTGGTGAAATCTAATAGCGCGTCACCCAATTCTTCTAGCTGTGTAGTAGATAACGCACGAATTCGCCCTTCTAACGGAGGTTCAATAGCACCAAAACGACGGCTGATTAATCGCAGAATTAACGTTACTTCTCCTTGTTGTAAACCTTGTTGTAGTCCTTTTTGCAGGATATCTTGATAAATTACAGATTGTTGCATAATTTCCTCCCTAAAAAGCTGTCTAATCACGTTTTTGTTAAACCGCAAACCTGCTAAAACCTGTACGCAGGCTGAGATATTTCTTTTCTCCTCAGTTTCCTTAATCATATCGACACTAGCGGCGACTTGCTGTAACAAGGCGTTGGGAGAGTCGCTTCTGGCTAAAGTCGCCAATGGTAAAAGCGCAGGGTTTGTTAACAGTGGTGCAGCATCTTCCTCCCACAGACGGATGACACGGTACGCATGTCTGGTGTTTCTATCTAGATATTGGGTATTAAAGACAATTTCCGAGGTGGTTTGTTGCAAAAAAATTACCACCTGTTCAATGTCGCACCAATATTGTCGCTTTAATCTGGTGTAATAATCGAGCATCCGGAAATCCATCGGGGGTGTGGACTCTGGCAAGGTTTGAAATTCCAGGTGTAGGATTTGGTTGGATACTTGGAGGAATGTGACTGAATCAGCGCGAATTGGTTCAAGACTAAGTTCTGTTTTCAGCACCTGAATGTCTGAGGTGTCAGAGGATAGCAGCCATTTGGCAAATTCGGCTGGATAATTTTCCGCGAGATATTTACAAGTGTTGTCGTAAGCCAAGGATAGATGAGTGTGGAAAGATTATCTTGAGACTTTACCTCAAGCTAGTGCCATAGCGTCAATAGATAAAACATGTGCCAGGACAAGTGTGGTCATCATGCTTACCAGAGATACGTGCGTGATATTATCATCAAACCACGCATAAATGTTACAAAAATCCTTATCCGGGGCAAATTAAATTCAGGGTTGCACAAAAACCGCTGTAGCTAACCTACATATAGCCATCCTCAATCATTCGCGTATAGTGAGATACCAGATTTCTCAAAGAAGTTGGGTATCTGAGACTCACGAAGCTGAAAAATGCAAGAATTTATAGAGCTAACTTCAGTGGTGCTAACCTGAAAGGAGCTAATTTAGTAAATCTCATTTTTCAGGGAAATCTAAGTGGGGCAGATTTAAGTGACGCAAAACTTTGTGGAGCAAATTTAAGTTTTGGAAATTTAAGTTGGGCAAACTTAGAAAATGCCGATTTACGAGGAGCAAATCTGGAAAGAACAAACCTAGAACACGCTAATCTCAAAGGAGCAAAAGGAGCAAACTTTGGACAAGGAGATGCTAAGGCAAACCTCACAGGTGCTATCATGCCAGATGGCACCACGCACGAATAAACATTGACAGATATTCCAGAATGCGATCGCGCTCACCCTGAGCATACTCTACAGAACTGCTCAGGGCTATTTTTATGAAAATAGAAATAGCACTTGTAACCCCATTGGTTGGTAAATTTATATTTATGGGGTTATTCCCTTGGTTATCACTAATAGAGGCTGATGCAAAGTGGACTATATGATTTATAATATTTCAGGCTTGAGCAATAGATAAAAATTATTAAGGAAGTCATTGAATGGCGAAAAAGTATGTTACGACTGCTTGGTTGAAAGCAGAAGGTTCTAAATTATATGGAATTTTCGTTTGGAGTCAAAAACCAGCGGAAATTATTCCAGCCAAATCATGGTTGATTTTACTAGAAATATTTGTTCACGAACCTTCTGTAGAAAAAGCATACGAAATATTTCAAAAAATTAGGTCAGCCCCTATTGCCGAAAAAGTAATTATAGAAGTAGAAAAATATCATCATCTGATAGAAGACACAATAGTGCTTTTGGCAGAGAAAAGTGTAACTATTTTCGGGCAAGGATTTCGGAGTTTTATCGAGAAAAATCAACAATTTGAACTAGGTAAGTTAAGTCAAGAGACTTATCAAGTTGTCCTCCAATTATTTGAGAAATGTGAATTAAAGAATGACTTAGAATCAATTAATAATCTACAAGATTTTAGCGAATTAGTTGCCGAGCTAGAAAATTTTGGTTTATTAGCACCTGCTAAAGGGTCAATAGATTGGGGTGATTTAAAACAGGCAGTTCCTATTTGTCAGGCATTTGGATTAACAAGAGGTACTCCTGTTGATAGATACTACCTCAAAAAATTTATTGACTCCATTAGACCGCAGGTAGTTGGAAATATTTTGGAAATAGGAGGAACACCCAAAGATAAAGATTTCTACCAATTAAATCCAGATACTTCATATCAAATTCTCAATTTAGAACCTGGTCTTGGGGTAGATATAGTTGGGGATGTTCACAATCCATCAATTATAGAACAAAATTCTTTTGATTCAATTATCATTTTTAATGTATTAGAACATTGTTACGCGCCGTGGATAATCGTGGAAAATATTCACACTTGGCTAAAAAAGGGTGGTAAATGTTTTGCTATGGTGCCTAATGCAGTTAGAGTTCATGCTACTCCCGTTGATTATTGGCGACCTTTACCTGATGCTTTGAATTACTTATTTAGAAATTTTGCCCAGCATAAGTTATATGTCTATGGCAATCCGATAACGGTCATTGCTGCTTATCATGGTATTGCGGTTGAAGAAATTACTACTGAGGAGCTAGAGGCTTTTCATCCAGATTATCCCGTGGCTAGTTGTATCGTGGCAGAAAAATAGGAATACTCAAAATTAAGACTTTAATTTCTGTGTTTTGACAGCTCATAGTTAATTGCAAACATTTCAAGAAAGAATCATGGCTCCAATTAAATTTGACCTAAATCCGGAAATATCGATTATTTTATGTACATACAATCGCGCTAAATATTTAACAAATTGTATTGATAGTGTTATCAATCAAACTTTTCCTAATTGGGAATTGATTATAGTAGATGATGGGAGTCAAGATAATACTTTTGAAATTGTCAATACTTATTTCAAAGACTTCGCCAATATCCGTTATTTGAAGCACCAGAACAAGAAACAATGTTACGCTAAAAATGCTGGCATTCAAGCATCATTTGGTAATTACATTACCTTTATTGATAGTGATGATGCTTACAAATCTAATCATCTAGAGTCACGGCTTTCATATA
>JAYKJH010000233.1:0-5771 GCA_035285345.1 Nostocaceae cyanobacterium
CACCAATACCTTTAGGTCAACCAGGACCCGGTGTCCCTGTCGGACAACCCAGACCAAGCAATGTTCCTCCACCTCCACCAGTTGCTCCGGGACGTCAGCCGATACCCGTCCCACCACAGGGTGTTCCCGTTAGACCCAATAATCTTCCCGTCCCACCACAGGGGATTCCAGGACAACCGACGGGTACTCCCACGACCCCCGGAACCGTGACACCCAACGGTACTACACCTAGACAACCTACAGGAACTCCCACTGTACCAGGAACCATCACACCTGGTGGTACTACACCCGGACAACCTACAGGAACTCCCACTGTACCAGGAACCATCACACCCCGCACAACTCCAGGTCAACCAGGAACTAGTACTCCTGTAACACCTGCACAACCTACAGGTACTACGACTCCCTCTGGAACTAGTACTCCTGTAACACCTGCACAACCTACAGGAACTCCAAACCAGCCAGCAAATGGCACTCAAATAATTGGTCCGGGAACTAATCTCAATATTCCCAGTCCAGGTTCCACACCTACAACACCCACAAATCAACCAGTACCGCAAAATAATACTAGCCCTTCTACTCCCAATGGGACTCCCGCTCAAACCACGACCCCTGGAATTACCACCCCAGCAACGACCACTCCAGCAACTACGACCCCAGCAACGACCACTCCAGCAACTACGACCCCTGGAATTACCACCCCAGCAACGACCACCCCTGGGACGAATATCAACATCCAAACTCCAGGTTCAGCACCAGTAAATCAAACAACACCACAAACACCGCAGAACAATACAGGTACTTCCCAAAGCCAATAAAACTAATTGCAAACTGCTGAACTCAGCACTTTCTTGGTCAATGACTTACAATAGTAAGGTTGTGAAAAATTTGTCTATCTGCTGTCATGGCTGTTCCTAAGAAGAAAACATCCAAATCCAAACGCGATAAACGCCGCGCTACTTGGAGACATAAAGCTGCTGTTGAGGCACAAAAAGCTCTAAGTTTGGGTAAGTCTATTTTGAGTGGACGTTCGACGTTTGTGTATCCTTCCGCTGAAGAAGAGGAAGAAACAGAAGAATAATTTCCCTGTGAGGAAAA
Organism: Nostocaceae cyanobacterium; assembly: GCA_035285345.1. Taxonomy (GTDB): domain Bacteria; phylum Cyanobacteriota; class Cyanobacteriia; order Cyanobacteriales; family Nostocaceae; genus JAYKJH01. The sequence goes on from JAYKJH010000233.1 coordinate 1,099, forward strand.
GCGCAAAGGGCAGAATTTATACCGAGTTGCACTCAGTCGCCACCAGAGAATTACTGATTTGGTTGCAGCTTGGTATCATTTAGCCCTTTTTCGTTGTTTGGTTGACTGAAAATAGGAATAATATTTAGAAGTAGCTTCACGAAAAAAACATATTTTTCTACCAATATGTTAGGCAAGTTTTTCCAAAAGCCGACAACAGACGAAAGCGATCGCGTTCCTCCTGGTCAGTACTTAACCAAAGGGTTCCCTGTGCTGACTTATGGAACCACACCCCAAGTCCATATGGAAACTTGGGAATTTCGGGTTTGGGGTTTAGCAAAACCTGTTACCTTTAGCTGGGATGACTTCATGAAGCTACCTCAGCATGAGTTTACTGCTGATTTCCACTGTGTAACCCGCTGGTCTAAACTTGATGTGAAGTGGACGGGGATTAAAGTCACTGACTTCATGAACTTAATTGAGCTTAACCCCCAAGCTGTCCACGTTATGGAACACTGCTACGGCGGTTATACTACTAATATTCCCTTGGAAGACTTTGTACGCGAAGAAAATTTCTTTGCGTTTAAATTATTTGGTGAACACTTACCAACAGAACATGGTGGACCGCTGCGATTAGTTGTTCCCCACCTCTATGCTTGGAAGAGTGCTAAGTGGATTAACGGTTTAGAGTTTCTCGACTATGTAGAAATGGGATTTTGGGAACGTAATGGCTACCATCACCGGGGTGAACCTTGGGCTGAGGAACGTTATAGCAGCTGATAGAGAATTACAAAAACAATAGTTGATTTGAAGGGTGGGTAATAAATAATTTGCCCACTCTACTTTTAACTAGAAAACTTTAACCTATAATTCGTTTCAGTAAAGCAAATTTTCCCTGATTATAGGGAGGGTATCGCCAGTCTAAATCAAACCAGAAAGGCTTTTTCAAGACGCTTTTGTAATGGGAAAAAGTATCAAAGCCTGCCTTCCCGTGATAGCTACCCATACCGCTATCACCAACACCACCAAAAGGTAAAGCAGACACACCAACGTGCATAATTGTCTCGTTAATACAAACTCCGCCAGATGATGTTGATTGCAAAACTCTTTCTTGCAGGTTTTGATTATTGGTAAATAAATATAAAGCTAGAGGTTTAGATTTGTTGTTAATAATTGTCAACGCCTCGGAAATATCTGTATATTCAATCACAGGGAGAATCGGACCAAAAATTTCTTCCTGCATTACTGGTGCTTCTAAAGAAACATTATCCAGGATTGTAGGGGCAATATAACATTCATCAGCGTTACTTTCACCGCCGATAATAATGTCTCCATCTGATAAAAACTTAACTAGTCGATAGAAGTGTTTTTGACTGATAATTCTGGCATATTCTGAACTTGTAGTGGGATGTTCCCCATAAAATTCTTGGACGGTTTTTTTGAGAGCAGCCAACAAATCTTTTTTGATATCTTTATGAACTAAAAGATAATCAGGAGCAATACAAGTTTGTCCAGCGTTGATAAATTTTCCCCAAATAATCCGTTTTGCCGTAGTTTCTAGATTAATATCAGCATCGACAATACAAGGACTTTTACCTCCTAATTCTAAAGTCACAGGTGTCAGATGTTTTGCAGCCGCTGCCATGATAATTTTACCAATACCCGTCCCACCAGTGAAAAAGATGTGGTCAAATTTTTCTGCTAGTAATTGCTGGCTGGTTTCCACACCTCCTTCCACCACGGTAATATAGGCAGGGTCGAAATATTTGCCGATAATTTCTGCTATTGTCCGGGAAGTATGCTCGGAAATTTCTGAAGGTTTAATAATCGCACAGTTACCTGCAGCTATAGCAGCTACTAATGGAGCAATAGCTAGCTGGAAGGGATAATTCCAAGGAGCAATAATTAGTACAACCCCCAGAGGTTCGGGATAAATCCGTGCTTTACCAGGAACTTGTTCTAGAGGTAAAGAAACTGTCTTCGGCTTACTCCAGCGCTTGATATTTTTGATAGCGTCATCGATTTCTTTCACCACACCAATTTCTGTAGCATAAGCTTCAAATTCTGGTTTTTTTAGGTCAGAATTTAAGGCTTTGACAATCTCTTGTTTATTCTCTAAAACTGCTTGCTTAAGAATTTTTAGTTGGTTCAGACGAAAATCTACGTCTTTAGTTTTGCCAGATTGAAAAAAAGTACGTTGGTTGCTGATAATATCAGCTATTGATAATTGAATCATCATGGTAGTTGCTGAGAGATTAACCTCTAAATGTAAATACAGAAATGTTGAATCATTTATGAACAAGTAAAATTATCCAATGAACGTTACATGTAACGTCTGGACAAATTTAACTGCAAAATTAATGTTTATATTCTAACAAAAATAACCAGGTTGGCTGATAATTCTGCAATTATTTCATTCCCACCATAAAGTTTTCGGTAAACCAATACGGCCCCGTTGGTTCAGTTGAGGAAAATAAGAGTAGTGTCTCTATTTAAAAATGTTGGGTTTATCTAATTTATCGGCGTTCCTCTGCGTTTAACGGCGGTTAATGATTTTTTCCCGTAAATTTGAGGCTAAACGAGCTAATAAGTTGGGTAAAGCCGCAGATATCACCAATTAACCCCTGTTTTAGGTTTTTATGTTCACAAAACCTTATAGTGCTATTTTTTCCCAGTCTTTAGGAGTGGGTTCCACTTTTCTACTTAATTTTACATTTGGAAAATAAATGTAAATTTTCTTTACATAACAGCACAATTTTTTTTGTGAAATTAATGTTATGTAAGGCGGTTGTAGTGGTAAAAATGTGGGGAAAATATGGCTTTTGCTGACAAGAAATAGTTACAGGAGAATCTCAGAATGATAAGCTAAGCATTGGCATAAGAAAGTGACTTAGGATGTAGTGTTAAATGGGTATTTCCTCTAGCGTTCCACTCCTTCTGCGGGCTGCTCGTGGTGAAGAATTAGACCGTCCCCCCGTCTGGATGATGCGCCAAGCGGGAAGATATATGAAAGCTTATCGAGATTTACGCGAGAAATATCCTTCTTTCCGCGAACGTTCGGAAATACCAGAAGTAGCGGTTGAAGTTTCCTTGCAACCTTGGCGAGCTTTTCAACCAGATGGGGTAATTCTATTCTCGGATATTGTAACACCTCTGCCCGGTCTGGGTATTGAAATGGACATCGCTGAAGGCAAAGGACCGATTATTGAGTCACCAATCCGTACCCAAGAGCAAGTAGACAACCTGCATCCTCTAGATCCAGAAGAGTCACTGCCGTTTATCAAAACAATTTTGCAAGCGCTGTGTCAAGAAGTGGGTAATAAGTCCACAGTGCTGGGATTTGTCGGTGCCCCTTGGACTTTAGCCGCCTATGCGGTGGAAGGGAAAGGTTCTAAAACCTACTCCGTGATTAAAAATATGGCGTTCTCAGACCCGACTATTTTACATCAGTTTTTGAGTAAATTGGCGGATGCGATCGCTACCTATGTCCGCTACCAAATTGACTGTGGTGCCCAAGTTGTACAAATGTTTGACTCCTGGGCTGGTCAATTAAGTCCCCAAGACTACGAAACCTTTGCATTACCATACCAACAGCAAGTTTTCCGTCAAGTCAAAGCCACCCACCCCGACACACCCCTGATTTTACTAGTTAGCGGTAGTGCAGGTGTGCTGGAGAAGATGGGACTTTCCGGTGCTGATATTATCAGTGTAGATTGGACTGTAGACATGGCAGACGCCCGCAAACGATTGGGTAAGGACATGAAAGTCCAAGGAAATCTTGACCCCGGTGTGTTGTATGGTTCCAAAGAATTTATTCGCGATCGCATTTACGACACCGTTCGCAAAGCAGGGAATCGAGGACATATCCTCAACCTGGGTCACGGTGTTCATCCCAACACACCAGAAGAAAATGTGGCTTTCTTCTTTGAAACCGCTAAGCAACTGAGTGCTGTTAGTGTATAGGTAATGGGGAATGGGGGCACAACACGGATGGACGGATAGCACGGATGCACGGATGATGAGCAGGGGGGACAAGGTTTCTATACCCAATCCCTAGTCTCCACTCCCCACTCCCTTTGCTTTTTTCTTCAACCAGAAGCTCATACCGAGAATAGCAAGGCCGGTACCGATACCCGCTGCAGGTTCAGGGACTGACTTTGGTGGTAAAAATCCTCGGACTGCAATTATTTTGGCAGGGGACGGCTGGTCTTCAAAAAATGTCGAGTAGAGAACATCTCCAGTCAGCGGATCTACTGTAGCCGCGATCGTGCTGGCGGTGTTAGCTCCGTGAACGCTGATTCCTTTGATAAATGTGCGCTTAGTTTCCGGAATCGGGTCGCCATTACTATCTATAGCATAAGCAGAAACATCATTAGTATCGTATTCTGCAATCAGCATACTATCGCGAGAAAAACCTGGATTGCCAGCCTTGATATAAGTAATAGCATCCAGTCCGCCATCCAGTTTTATGCTTTTGGCTGGGCGGTTAATATTATATGTACCAGAACCATCTGGGGTAATGGTGGTGTCATAAAAAAGATTGGCACCGTAAGAAGTAATTTTCAGTCTACCAGCACCGGGAAATCCTGGGGGGACAAAGGCTAAAGCACCTGTAGAAGACGGAATCCCCAAACTACCTAAATTAATCTGTTTATCTGGTTTAGTGCTACCACGCTTAATTTGACCGATGCTGT
>JAYKJH010000234.1:0-8268 GCA_035285345.1 Nostocaceae cyanobacterium
CGGACTGAAGTGGCGTCCCTCATTAATGCCATATATTTGCAAATGGTTAAAAAGTTGCTTGTTGTTCAAGCCACCTAAGTCACTGTTGAAGCTTTGATAGAAGTTGAGGTCAACAAATGGACTGAAACGGCGTCCCTCATTGATACCAAAGCTGTCAGCATGTTGAAACACTTGCTCGTTATTAAAGCTTGCTAGGTCGCCGTTATTAGCCCGATAGAAGCCCAAATCAAAAAATGAGGAATATTTTCGTCCTTCCGCGACACCGTAGTTAGATAGGTGTTCATACAGTTGTTGGTTGTTCAAGCTAGCCAAGTCACTGTTGCTAGCTCGATACACCCCCAAGTCAACCAACGCATTAAAGCGCCGACCTTCATTCAACCCAAAGTTCTGAAAGTGTGACAGTGCTTGAGTGTCGTTCAAGCTTGCTAGGTCAGCATTAGCAGCGCGATAGAAATTTGCATCAAATAGGTTAACAGTCATCTTTCGTGTCTTTTTATACTAATTATCTCGGATATTCAATAATATTACTGATAAGATACCCTTACCAAGAGCTATTGTTTAAACTTTACTAACTATTTATAACAAGTGAATATACTTAAATTTCCTGTGAAACAGCTAGACAAAATCATCAAAATATGATGTTGAATGCTATGTACCTAGGTAACGACAGTTATCTTGTTTAAAGTGATATAAGACAATCTAGATTATTAATATCAACAAAAAATTTCCACCGTAGAGATACGTAAATTTTGAATCATCGAAATTTAGTCTCTCTTGTGCTTAAAAAAACCCCCAACCTACACAAGATATTTAGGTATTGCATAAATGCGGAATGCATTTACAATACGGGTAATTTTCTATACTTATATTTCTAGATGAATCGAATATTGAATTCACGTTAAAATTAAGATACATACCCTATAAAAAATCAATAAACCTGTATCGGAGTAGATAATAATGACTAAATCTCTAACCAAAACTATAACCTTTAATGACTTCATCGAATGGTATCCAGAAAATTCAGTAAAACGTTATGAACTACATCATGGAATAATAGTTGAAGTGGCATCACCAAAAGGTAAGCATGAAGAAATAACTGGATTTTTAGTAGTTTAAATTTCTGCAGAAATTAAACGCTTAAAACTTCCCTACTTCATCCCTAAAACTGCATTTATGAAATCGCTAAACAATGAATCGGCTTTTTCTACTGACGTATTGCTATTAAATCGTTACAACTTACCACATGAACCATTATGGTCAAAATGCTCCACAGTTGAATTAGCTGAAGCAATACCATTGGTCATCGAAATAGTTAGCACAAATTGGCAAGATGATTACTATATGAAACTGGGAGAATATGAAGCAATAAAAATACCAGAATATTGGATTATAGACTATGCAGCTAATGGCGCAAGAAAATTTATTGGTAATCCAAAACAACCAACTATATCTATTTATCAACTAATCGAAGAAGAATACCAGGTTACTAAATTTTGGGGTGACGAGCGAATTGTTTCACCATCCTTTCCCGAATTAAATCTGACTGCACAACAGATTTTTAATGCTGCTTTATAAGATGTTTACAAGTTCAAAACAAGTGAAAAATCAGCAATTATTAGCTATTGCTGAATTCAATTATAAATCTCTCGTAGCCAAGGCACAAAGACGCAAAAAAATCAGGATTGTCTTAGCTGAAAAACAAAAACTGCTGTGTCAATGGTGAATCAATTTAAAATTATAGCCTACATAACTGCTTATGAAGACCAACAAGCAGTGAATAATTGTCTTTCTGCTATCAAAAACCAATCTATCCCCATCACAAATATCTTTATTGTAGATAACTCTTCTAACCAATCCATCACTATATCAACTCAAGATACCCTAATAATTGAACATCATCCGGAAAATTTAGGCGTATCCGGTGGGTTCAACATAGCTTTAAAATGGGCTATTAAACATAATTACGATTTTATCTGGACGTTTGACCAAGATAGCCTACCCACTACTAACTGTTTGGAAATTCTCCTGCGAGTATATCAAAAGTTATCAGCCGATAATTACCAAATTGGCATTATTGCACCTACCCCTATGGATACCAAAACTCAGGAAGTTGTTCAAGGTGCAGTATTTGACCGCTATTATTTTATTGGTTGCGAACATCAAGAGCATCTAGAGTTGTATGAATGTGATGCTCCGATTACTTCTGGTTCTCTAATGAACCTTGCAGCTACTAAAACTATCTCTCCTCCTCGTGCTGACTTATTTATTGACGGTGTGGATATGGATTATGGTATGCGCCTGAAAAAGCAAGGGTTTCATAATATAATTGTGACTCAAGCTATCATGTATCATAACTTTGGTACGCCAATACAAGTGAAGTTGTTCAATCAAGAGCGTTATATCCAAAAATACTCGGCTTTGCGTCACTACTATATTTGTCGCAACCATACTTATCTGGAAACTCTTTACGCTCAAGGATGGTATCGCTTCATTAGTTTGCTGTGGCGAACTAAATATATGGTTTACACCATTTTTTGGATTTCGTTGTATGATGATGAAGGTAAATTCGTTAAAGTCTGGGCTTGCCTGTTAGGAACTTATCATGGATTAATAGGTAAGTTGGGTAAACTTTGGCGGTAAGTTATTTCCTGGTTTAGATTGTAATTTGTTAAAATAATAAGGAAATAGCAGTCGGCTAATTCTGTGTATGAATATACCAGTAGAACTCCCTAGTGGCAAAATTGTAAATATTGCTCGCTTCATAGCCCTACTTCCAGTTACTAGTAGGGAAAGAGAATATATACTGATTTTGGATGGATATCCTGAACCAATTAAGTTAGAACCAAAGGATGCTGATGCTCTAAAATATTTTCTGCAATTGGATGCGGAAAGTGTAGTTAACACGAATAATTTAGGAGGGGAAAAATATAAGCAGTTACAGCAAAATAAACGAGCGATAGCACTTCTAGGCAAACGCATAGAACGTCATAAAAATATGTCTCAAACCGAATCATTGCAAAGAAGAGAATTATTTGAGGAATTTCAGCAGACAATAGATGCAAAAAGGCTTCCTGGACAAAAGTTATATTCACAATCATGATTGTTTTTATCGACTCTGGTGTGTTAGGAATACTTGCCAATCCTAATAAATTTGGTGAAGCAAATGATTGTGAACAATGGCTATATAGCTTGCTATCGTATGGAATTTATGTTTGTTCTTCTGAACTATGTGATTTTGAGGTGAGAAGAAGTTTAATTTTAGAAGCGCAGAAAAAACCTCACCTTAATAGTATTCATAACTTAGACGAACTGAGAGATATCATTTCTTTTCTACCTGTTACTTCAAATTTATTAACAAAAGCAGCTTCTCTTTGGGAATCTGCTCGTAGTCAAGGTATCCCTACTGCTGATGATAAAAGCCTTGACGTTGATATTATCATTTGTACTCAGTGGCAGATGATTCAGGAAGAATTTCCTGGTCGATATGTTGTCATCGCTACCACAAATGTCAAACATTTAAGTCGCTTTGCCGAAGCTAAATTATGGAGAGAAATTAAATTATGATTGCACTATGTTGTATCTTTATATAAGATATCGCGGTTATTACTTGTGTGGATTATACTTTAGTATCACGAGTCTCTCGTGCCTAACAAACTTTGTTGTAGTGAATGGCAATCTGCAATAATCAAAATTATTTAATGTGATTTACTTATTAACAGTCAACTACTATTCAACAAGTCTCGTAACTCAATTAATTAATTCTCTGCCATTCAGTAAAAATATTGATTACAAAATTATTATCATCAATAATTCCCCAGACGACACATCTATCTATAACCTACAAAGTGAATCAATCATAATTCTAACTTCCCCCAGTAACTTAGGCTTTGGTAGTGGTTGTAATCTAGGTATAAAATGGATTTATTCTCAAGATAGCCAAGCAATTCTCTGGATAATTAATCCCGATGCTTACTTACCAGAAAATACTTTAGAACAAGTTGAACCATTTTTCATCAACAATCCTCATCTGTCAATTGTTGGAACCATAATTCACACACCCACAGGAGAAATTTGGTTTGCTGGGGGTCGCTTTGTTCCAGAAAAAGGAGCAATTTTAGAGTTAGATTTATTAACCAATTCCCAGACACATTTCGTCGAGTGTGATTGGGTTTCTGGCTGCAGCTTAATAATTAATCTTCGTAACTTTAATGATTATCCTTTATTTGACCAAGATTACTTTCTCTACTATGAAGATTTTGACTTTTGCAGACGCTATAGTCAGCAAGGACATTTAATAGCTGTTACTAATAAATTTGCTGTAATTCATCAACCATCGACAATTACAAATCGGAACGTTTTTCATAAAATTAAACATAGTACCTATAGTTATTTACTAACTCAAGAAAAATATGCAACAAAGCTAGTGCTAAACCTGAGATTAACTCGGCTAGTAACTTATGCAATACTATTATTAGTTGTGAAACCGCAAATAGCATTTGGTAAACTTTACGGAGTGTTGATTTATTGGCGGCGATCGCTCCCCTTTTAATGCATCAAGTGATAATTAATCTGGCTGTTCTTTCCCCTAAACCCACAGGAATAACAACCTACGCTAAAAACCTGTTTCCTTACCTGAAAACCCTCGACCCAACCTTACTTATAGCCGATAATATCCCTGAATTTACCTGTTATCCCGTCCCTCCGAATTTAACACCAGAACAAGGAACAAAAGGACACTTTGACCGTCTGATGTGGACACAATTTAAACTACCGCAAATTTACCAAAATCTCAAATCTAATTTGTTATTTTCCCCACAACCAGAAGCACCACTTTATACTAAATGCCGTTATATTGTTACCTTCCATGACGCTATTCCCCTACGCTTCCCCAAACATTTTTCACCGCTGACACTTTACCACCGTCATTATGTTCCTCAAGTCTTGGCAAAAGCACAGCATATCATCTGCAACTCCACCGCCACTGCTAGGGATATCACTGAATTTTATGGTATTAATATCAACAAAATTACCCCTATTCCCTTGGCGCATGATTCCCAGCATTTTCGTCTCCTAGTAAAGGAGGTGGGGATGGATTGTCCCCAGTCCCCAGTCCCCTACTTCCTCTATCTCGGACGCCAAGACCCATATAAAAACTTACACCGACTAATTCCGGCATTTGCGAAACTACCTAACTATCGCGATTATCAATTGTGGCTAGCCGGACCCCATGACCGCCGTTATACACCTCTATTACAGCTACAAGCAGAGGAACTGGGTATTAATAAACAGGTGAAATTTCTTAACTACGTACCCTATAGCGAACTACCGAAAATTATCAACCAAGCAATGGCGTTAGTATTTCCCAGTCTCTGGGAGGGATTTGGGTTTCCTGTTTTGGAAGCTATGGCTTGCGGTACTCCTGTGATTACCTCTAACCTCTCTTCTCTACCGGAAGTTGTTGGAGACGCGGCTATTTTGGTAAATCCTTATAACATAGCAGAAATTACTGCAGCAATGCAAACTGTTGCGACTGATGGACAATTGCGATCGCACCTTTCTCAAATGGGTATCGCTAGAGCAAACAAATTTAGTTGGGAAAAAACAGGAAAAACGACCGTCGAAGTTTTATCTCGATATATATAAGCATCCCCCAAAAGTATAAATGTATTAATTGATATTTTGCCTCATGAAATTTTCACAAACCGCCGAGCAAACTTAATAGCTTGCTGAATAAACCAAGAGCGATCGCCGCTATTATGTGGGAGGTTACTCAACAATTTGTAATAACATGACACAAAACAAATCAACAATTCTAGTTACAGGAGGTGCAGGTTATATCGGCACCCATGCTGTTAAAAGCCTGCAAGCTGTCGGTTACGATGTAGTGATACTAGACAACCTGGTTTACGGACATCGAGATCTTGTCGAAAATGTTTTGAAAACAAAGCTAATCGTTGGTAACATTAACGACCGCCCGCTACTCGACGAAATCTTCTCCACCCACAAAATATCCGCTGTTATGCACTTTGCTGCCTACGCTTACGTAGGAGAGTCAGTGGGTGAACCCCTAAAATACTACAAAAATAACGTTGCTAATACTGTGACACTGTTAGAGGCGATGATCGCCGCCGATGTGAAGAATATAGTCTTTTCTTCCACCTGCGCCTCCTATGGTATACCGAAAACCGTCCCAGTCCCAGAAGATCATCCCCAGCACCCCATCAATCCCTATGGGATGAGTAAGCTAATGGTAGAGCGGATATTAAGAGATTTTGAGGTAGCCTACGGCTTAAAACATGTAGTTTTCCGGTATTTTAACGCTGCTGGTGCAGATCCATCGGGATTACTAGGAGAAGATCACACCCCAGAACCCCACCTGATTCCCCTAGTATTACAAACAGCCTTGGGTAAACGCCCTTCAGTGTCCATCTTAGGAACCGATTACCCCACCCCCGACGGTACTTGTATTCGTGATTATATACACGTCTGTGATTTAGCAGAAGCTCACGTTTTAGGTTTGCAGTATCTCTTGCAAACTGGTAACAGTGAAGTATTTAATTTAGGGAATGGCAATGGTTTCTCTGTCAAGGAAGTCATTGAAACAGGAAGGCAAGTCACTGGTCGTGACATCACCGCCATCGAATGCGAACGGCGCCCCGGCGACCCACCCGTGTTAGTTGGTAGCAGTGAAAAAGCCAGCCAAATCCTAGGTTGGAATCCTAAATACCCCAATCTTCAGGACATCATGACTCACGCTTGGCAGTGGCATCAACGCCGTCATGGATAAATAACCACAGTCACAAGCATAATGAACGTTTTGCCCACAGCAATACCTGATGTCTTGCTCATTGAACCCAAAGTCTTTGGAGACGATCGCGGTTTCTTCTTTGAAAGCTACAATCAACAAAAATTTACAGACACTACCGGATTAACCGTTCAATTCGTCCAAGACAACCACTCTCGTTCCAAGCAAAACGTCCTGCGAGGGCTGCACTACCAAATCCAACAACCCCAAGGCAAACTACTGCGCGTAATTGCCGGTAGTATTTTTGATGTAGCTGTAGACATTCGCCGTAGTTCCTCTACCTTTGGAAAATGGGTAGGTTACGAACTGAGCGCTGAAAATAAATCTCAACTTTGGATACCACCAGGTTTTGCTCACGGATTTCTCGTCCTTTCCGAATTTGCAGAAGTTCTCTACAAAACCACGGAATTATACGCTCCAGAACACGAGCGCACCATCCTCTGGAATGACCCGGATATTGGTATAGATTGGCGGCTCTTAGCACCACCCATCCTCTCAGCTAAAGACAAAGAGGGTAAACCTTTAAAAGAAGCTGAGGTCTTCCCATGAACACGATCCTTCTCATCGGCAGCAACGGTCAAGTTGGTACTGAACTGCAAAACATATTACCCAATACCCAATCTAAAATTGTAGCCGTTGCTCGCCCCAGCGTAGACTTGACCCAACCCGACACACTACGTCAAGTCATTCGGGAAACCCAACCACAAATCATTATCAACGCCGCCGCTTACACCGCCGTTGACAAAGCCGAGAGCGAACCAGAACTAGTAGCAGCCATCAACACCCAAGCACCAGGAATTTTGGCAGAAGAAAGCCAAAAGCTGGGAGCCTTTTTGATTCACATGTCCACAGATTATGTATTTGACGGCAAAGCATACCTCCCCTACCAACCCAGCGACCCCACCAACCCCCTAAGTATCTACGGTAAAACCAAACTCGCAGGGGAAGACGCAATTCGCGCCGCTTGTCCCCATCATCTCATCCTCCGCACCGCCTGGGTTTACGGAGTCCACGGTAAAGGTAACTTTGTCAAAACCATGCTGCGCTTGGGAAAAGAACGCCAAGAATTGCGCGTTGTCGCCGACCAGATAGGTTCTCCTACCTGGGCTGGTGATTTAGCATCAGCCATAGCCCAACTCATTCCCCAACTAACCCCAGAACTAGCAGGAACCTACCACTACACCAACAGCGGCGTTGCTAGCTGGTACGACTTTGCGATCGCTATCTTTGAAGAAGCACAACAGCTAGGCTTCCCCCTCCAACTTCAGCGGGTAATTCCCATCACCACCCCCGAATATCCCACCCCCGCAAAACGCCCCGCTTATTCCGTCCTTTCTTGTGAAAAAATATCCGCAATTTTACAGACTCCAGCGCCTCATTGGCGACAGTCCCTCAGAAATATGTTGCGGGATTTGGCTCATAGGACATAGGGCATTGGGCATTGGGCATTGGGCATTGGGCAT
>JAYKJH010000235.1:0-8762 GCA_035285345.1 Nostocaceae cyanobacterium
CGGTAGATTAAAAAAATATGAGTTTTGACGGGTGGATTTTGGTGGTTGAAAGTTTTACTATGAGGTAGTTTAGGTAAATAACCTTTAGTAAACTCCCAAACAGTGGCATAAAGCTGGCTTAGGGGCAAGAAAAACACCTAACAAACAGTTTTGTTGCTATTTTTGGCGATATATATTTCCCAAAGTTAAGGAAAAATAAAATATATTAAATTATGCTATGATTTGTAAATTTTTTCTAATGATTGCTCTAGAGGTCGGTTTTACCAATTCTCGCCTCTATCCCAGACTATAGTTGCAAGTGAGTGCTGCCAATGTTAAATACTACCAGTTCAGAATTTGTTGCTCTGTGCCGCGAGCAAGTGGCACTGCTAACCCAAGGACTGGGAGCTTCTCTGAGCGTTGTTTACTTGGCAGAAAAATGGGTGGATGCTGGCTGTTCTGAGGCAAAATTGATTCCTGTGGTAGTTTACCCAGACACAGCAGTGGTATGGGAAGGGACAAACTTGGCTCTACCACCACAAAAGCAATTGCCCTTAACATTAGGGGAAATTAATCGTCGGGAAATTACCCAAAACAAAGGGGCTTATGGAAAAGTAAATCAGGAATCACAGGTTACCCAAGAGGAATTCCGGCTGCCTAATGCCCAAATTGTTGTACCATTAATCCATGAAGGCGTGCCAATGGGGCTGCTAGTGACGGCTAGGGAAGACCGCTCGTGGAGCGAACAAGAACGCCGGGAAGTAGATAATATTGCCCATACCCTGGCGATCGCTTGTATTTTGGATCGGCGTCGTCAATGGTTAGAGGAGCAACTACACACCCAACAAATTCTCCAGGAGCAACAGCGAGATTTGCTGGATAACCTTTTACACCAATTTCGTAACCCCTTGACAGCGTTGCGGACTTTTGGCAAATTACTGCTCAAAAGACTGCGACCGGGAGATGTAAACACACAAGCCGCTGCTTCTATTGTCCGGGAAAGCGATCGCCTCCAGGAATTACTTCAACAGTTTGACCAAGCCATTGACCTGAATGTAGAGGATGTATCACCCCTAGAACTAAGAGCGCAAGAAGTATTAATACCAGCCACAGTGGAACAGCCTGCTAAACCAGTGCTATTATTACCGAAAGTCGAGGAACAGCAGGCTATTTGCTGGGTAACCGAGGTGTTAGAACCGCTGTTGGTATCAGCTAGTGCAATTGCAGGAGAACGGAATTTAGAAATGTTCACGGAAATTACTCCTGACTTGCAGCCGGTGAAAGCAAATGCCAAAGCATTGCGGGAGGTACTCAGTAATATCATCGACAATGCTTTGAAGTATACCCCAGAGGGAGGCAAAATTCTCATTCAAGCGGCACGGAAAAGAGCTAATTTTCAGGGAATTGCGATTAGCGATACCGGATCTGGTATTCCACCCCAGGATTTAGAACATTTGTTTGAGCGTCATTACCGAGGGGTACAAGCAAATACAGGAATTCCTGGTACGGGGTTGGGATTAGCGATCGCCTTGCAGTTAGTCAAGCAAATGCAAGGCGAAATTGAAGTCAAAAGTCCGGCGCTGTGGTCAGATAATAACTTAACTACTGCACCGGGAACAACTTTTATCGTTTGGTTACCGGAAGTAAGTTAATTTTTAGGTATTTTTCAGAGACTGGTATGGGTAATGGGTAATAACTAATTTCTGATGGGAATTACTACCTCACGGTCAAAGGTTAATTGTAAATCGGTGTTGGGATTGATGACAATCAAATCCACAGTTTGACGACCAAAGAACAGACCAATCAGGGCACCGATACCAACACCTCCGAGGACTTCTTCCGTAGCAATTGCCCGGTCTCCTGTAACTGCTGCTACAGCAGCGGCGGCGGCAGCACCTAGAGCAGCGTCCTTGATAATTGCACTAGCGCTAGTACCTTTACGGATTTGCTCTGTTTTAGTAATTTCTTCAGAAGTAGCACTGATGTCATAACGTTGTCCGTTGGTCAGTACCAGTTGACGGGCTACGAATTGGGAGCCATTTTTGCCAGGTTTCAAATCCCCGATAATCTCACTACCGGCGGGGATTACCACTGTACCACGTGGAGTAACAATATTTTCCGACACTTTCAGGGTTAAAGGTGCTGTTTCATCCTTAGTGACCAAGATTTTTTGTGCCCGGTCGTATTTAACAGGAATAGCTGTTCCCGCTGGAACTGTAACGGTAGTTTCTTGGGGAGGAGTATCTACAGCTACGATATAGGGAGAGTTAATAGCTGTGGCTTGGTTACTACTGACCAAAGCTTGGTATATAAAAGCAGCTACCTGTGCCCGTGTAGCTATTTGGGTCGGGTTGAGGAACTTGACATTGGGATAGTTTACCACCATTTGTTTTTCTGTAGCGGCGGCGATGGGGGCGCGAGCAAAACCGGAAATTTGACTAGCATCGTTGTAGTATTGCAGAATTGTCTCGACATTGGCACTAGCAGTATATTCCAGACCGTTGCCGAGGGAAGTCAAAACCTGCTCGCGGGGAATATTTTGCTCAGGTTGAAAGCGACCCCCTGGATATCCCGCTAAAAAGCCGGTAGTGTAAGCCTCCTCAATCGCACTAAATGCCCAGTAGGTAGCGGGGACATCCACAAAGCGAATGGCATCCCGTTTCTTGGGTTTTTGGAACGCCTTACGGATCATAGCAGCAAATTGGGCGCGGGTCACTGCTTCGTCAGGACGGAAGGTGCCATCAGGGAATCCAGCAATGATATCTCTGCGTGACAGTTCTTGAATAAATTCGGCTGCCCAATAGTTAGAGGAAACATCCGAAAATCTGGTTTGAGCAAACGAAGGTCCAGGTGTTAATAAAGGTGCGAGGGTACCTCCTGTAATACCTAAAGCTAAAAATGCAGCGGTTCCAGATTGCCAGCGATAGAAAGTAGACATGAAAATTTGTCTCCACAAAAGTTTTGCTTTTCTGTTAGATAGATAGACTATTGCTTAGATAAAAAGTTCCTTAGTAAACTAGAGATTGTAAACTGTTTATCCTGCCTTGGATTAAAGTAAATTGCCTGATTTTACCGTCAAATAAATAATACTTACCCCAAACACACAGACGAAAAATTAACTAATTGGTTGCGGTCAAATCAAAGAATATATAAAAAAGCTAAAATAGTGGCGCTTGCTGGGAGAATAAACATAGGACAATCTTTGTCCCCCAGCTAAATATTCTGAGGGATGAGTTTTTTATCTCCCTTGGCTATTGTCTATAGCTAAGGATTTATTAGAGCATACTGTTATTTGGCAGCCGTCTGAGTAGCCAGTCTAATCTCGCTTTGCCTAAAATCATGTCATCAGCAGGGTCATTGGAGTTTGATGCTGCTGCTTCCTCTAAATCTGATGGGATTTGACGCTCACCTAACTGGTTAACCGTACCCCGTAATCTACTGGACAGCAAAAGTGCCAAGGCGCGATAAAATCGGGAGGAAAATCCGACATCGATTTGCAGTTTTGTGGCTAATTCCTGTTGTGGAATCGACAAGACAAAAGAGTCAGAAATCGCTTTGACAGTGGCAGAAGGAGGACGAGAATCTATAAAAGACATTTCACCCACAACCTCAGCGCTGGATAACCTGGCTATTTCTTTGTCTGTGTTATTCGCAATGGTGACAGATACGCTCAGGCTCCCTTTGAGTACCATATATAAAGCATCTACTGGTTTGCCTTGTTGGATGAGTACAGTCCCAGCGACAATATCTTTTAAGTTACCAATACTAATCATCCAATCAACATCATCATCGCTGAGTTCCTCCAAGAAGAAGAGTACGTTTTGCATTTCGTTGTTTTCCTTACGTCGAGTGCTAAATTTCAGCATGGTATTTGCTGGCTCCTACTGCACCCTGGTGTTCACTATAGTTTGGGGTCTAATTGTTTCTTTATTTAATCAGAATCTTTTACAAAACGTAAATTGTGCTAGTTAAGATTTTCCCTGAATGTGGTATTTGGATTAACTTTCTAAACTAGCGCTATAGATATAACCCCCATTACCGGCAGTCAGACAGACTCCTTGGGGGTTAAAATTGTATTGATGAGTAATTCAATTTCAGGACACAAAAGCTGGTTGAAGCAACACAAATAAGCGATCGCATTCCTGAGCAACGGTGCGATCGCAGTGTGGGATGAATAGAGTCAGAGCAAAAATTTTAGTTTAGTCTCTCACCAGAGTCTCACTAGCCTTGTTCTCAGTTTGTGGTATAATAGAAATTTAATTGTGGAGTTATTCAGACTGGCAAGTCGCTTGGAGAAATCGGTCACGGTGGGTTAGCTACTAACGGAGTGCTACAGTCAAGCCAGATTGGAGTGTGAGGGTCAAATCGGTTTCCGGGTTGATCACAACAACTTGTGCAGAATTGCGGCGCAACAACACATTTGCCAAAGCACCGACACCAGCACCGCCGAGAACTTCCAAAATGCTGATATGCTTATCACCTGTAATTCCGGCAATGATAGCTGCCGCACCGGCTCCCAGAGCCGCTCCTGTTAAAATTTTACCCGTGTTGCTGTTGCGGCTGACGTTCTCAGTGTTGGTAATTACTTGAGAACTGGCATTTATAGTCTGTTCCCGACCATTGGGGTATACTAGCTTACTGGCAACAAATTGAGAACCTTTTTTACCGTTTTTAGTAGCGGGACGCAACTTACCAACGATTTGTGTGTCAACCGGAATTAATACTCTGCCAGTGCGATCGACAATGTTATTTGCTACCTTGAGAGTGACATCTGCGGTTTCATCAGGGCTGACGACAATTTTGTCTTTCTCGAAGGTGGTGGGGATTCTAGCACCTGCGGAAATGGTAATAGAACGAGGTATATTCAGTGATTGACCAATGACTACCTGTGCCCCAGCGGGGGTGGAGGTTAAAACTGGGAGAATAGCACTGGTAGAAATAGTCATTGCCATCAGTGCCGAGGTGCCGATTTTCCAAGGGTGAATGCGAGTCATACAAGGTGTCCTTTGTTTCGTCCTAGCTGTCTTTTTTGACGCTGGGCTAGGAATATTGTTTCTGAAGTTCTGAAGATATTTATGGATTTAGCTGTCTATCAAGTTGGATTAAATTTGGGAACAAAGCTACTAGAAACACGGTCAGTTTCTGACTTGCTTACCTAAGTGTATGTGGGTGCATCGTTGACCGTAAATCGGGTGATGATATGAATAAAAATCTCTGTTTCCCATTCTCTAGTCATTGAGCTTATCCAAGTTCCAGCCCAGAGAAGTAGGATTTTTTTATGTTAGCGTCAGCTTGAGAGAGAGTAGCTCCCCATTTAGAAATATTAAAGTCTGTTGATTGATGAGGGCGGGTTTAGACTAACATTAGATAGCAGACACGATATCTGGTTAAACCCGCGCCCTGGAAGTCCTATTGTTAGCTTCTAGGTGGATAGGGGTTTAGGTACCATCCCCAAACGGTTGAGCATAGTTTCATCCTGGGATGGTTCTGGGTTAGGGGTAGTCAACAGCTTAGCACCAGCGAAAATCGAATTAGCTCCTGCCAGGAAACAAAGTATTTGCAGTTCTTGACTCATTTCCAGACGACCAGCACTCAAGCGTACCATTGCTTGGGGAAATAGGATGCGAGTAGTAGCAACCAAGCGGACTATTTCTAAGGGGTCAACAGGGGGAGTATCTTGCAGGGGGGTGCCTGTAACGGGAACCAAGCAGTTAATCGGAATTGATTCGGGTGCTGTTTCCAGTCCACAAAGGACTTCTAACAATTCTAGGCGGTCTTGCACACACTCTCCCATCCCTAGTATACCACCACAACATACAGAAATACCAGCAGCACTGACGGCGCGGATTGTCTCCAGCCGGTCTTGATAGCTGCGGGTGGTAATAATTTCCCCATAATAGCTGGGTGAGGTGTCAAGGTTATGATTATATGCTGTTAGCCCTGCTTGTTTGAGGCGTAGAGCTTGGTGCGGTTTGAGCATTCCCAAGGTACAACAAACTTCCAGATCCAGGGCTGCTACTTGGCTGACCATCTCCAATACCCGCTCAAATTGAGTATTATCTCGCACTTCCCGCCAAGCTGCACCCATACAAAAGCGGGTTGAACCATTGGCTTTAGCAATTTTGGCTTGTGCAACCACCGTCTCCACACTCATCAGTTCTTGGGGGACGAGTTCCGTTTGATTATGAATGCTTTGGGAACAGTAAGCGCAGTCCTCTGGACACAGACCTGTCTTAATGTTGCACAGGGTACATAGCTGAACGGTGCGGGGGTCGTGATGTTCCCGATGCACCCGTTGAGCCTCAAATAGCAGGTCTGGTAGGGGCTGATGATAAATTTGGCTGATGTGTTCCAAAGTTGCAGACATGGATAATTCGTAATTGGCAATTCGTAATTAATTGTCGCGCTAATTAGTGATTAGTTATGAGTGATTAGTTATTAGTTATTCTCCAGTAACTTACCTACTTCCCGCTTCAAAACTAATTTGGTTGGATTCGTAGTTGGGAGGCTCGACGTGGATTAGAATCCTGACAGGGCTAAACCGTTTTTCTAACCGCGCTTCTACTTGTTCGGTAATCTGGTGGGCTGTTTGTACGTCTTTGGCATCGACAATTAGATGCATTTCGATGAAGACTTGGCGACCGAGAACACCACGGGAGGCGATGTCATGACAATTTATCACACCGGGAACCCCAAGGGCGATTTCGTGAATGATTTCTGGTGCGATCGCCATCTCATCGACCAACCAAGGCAAATTTTCTTTCAATACTGACCAGCCGCTCCAGAATACCAATAAAGCGACGGGAAATGCCAAAACCATATCTAGCCACTGATAACCCAGCCAGACACCAATTAATCCCCCCATGACGCCGATAGTTACCCAGATATCGCTCATGGTATGCTGGGCATCAGCGATTAAAATTGGACTACCTACCCGTCTACCTACACTGCGCTCATAAAACGCCACAAAAATATTCACCCCTAGAACAATTAGTAACAACCACAACTCTGGTGGTGATATTTTTACGGGGGCACTACCTTTAAGGATTCGCTCTACTGCTCCTTGAAGGATTTCAAAACAAGCAATGCCTAAAAAAGCAGCAATTCCCAAGGCTCCCACGGCTTCATATTTTTGGTGTCCGTAGGGATGCTCCCGGTCAGGTAAGGGGGATGAAAATCGACTGGCAATTAATCCTAAAATATTGTTAGCGCTATCAGTAACACTATGTAAAGCATCGGCTAGCAAGCTGAGAGAACCTGTCCAAGTCCCGACCACCGCTTTTAATCCCATAACAAACAGGTTCAATAGCAGGGTGATGATTAAAACTTTGCGTACTGTAGAGCGGTTATCAATTACCATAAATAACTATTTTTGGCAATACCCCTGGCATTTAGTTTACAGCTAAGAAAGAATCAAAAACAAAGAAGAAACAAAAATTTCCATCTTTCCCTTATCTGCTCATGCCCCATTACCCATTCCCGGTAATATTAAGTAGCAGAATAGTTTAATCAAAAATAACTTATGTCCGCAAGTCCTTTGACCCTAAACCTAGCGGGTGGTTCAGTCTCCTTTAGCTTTACACCAGAAGCGGCAAAGGAATTAAAAGCATCGCTGAATCTGCTCATGGAGCGGCTAAAAGCGACTGCCGCTAAAACTACTCCCCACCTGAAAGCGACTCCCCAGCCCCCCGTGGAATATCGCTACACGGGAGAGGTGTTTTTAGAGATTTTCTGCAACCCTAATATTTGGGCTACTCCCTTCGCTGCCAAACTCTTGATTACTCTCAGAGATATTCACATCCGCTTGACGACAGAAGCGGAACTTACCCGTGTGTTGGAAGATGTTAATCAGTATTTAGAACAATACGACTAAAAGTATCTTGAACAAGGAAGTCCAGATTGCACAAACAGGTGTAAAATCAAAAAAATAAATTACATCAGCAAAATTGCCGCCGTAGGTCGGATTTAAATTCTTGCGAAATTTTAGACAGAGGGATTGAGTCTATTAAAAACCAGCAATAGGACTGAGTTTATTCCCAAGATTTTAATGTCAAGTGGAACGTCAAAGCTTCCCTTGTGGACACCTGTTCCAAAACCAAAATTAGCCAGATATTGAACCTGAGTTCAGTTAGGTAAGCAAATGAGTGGGCGGCGAAAGGCGAAATTCTTGAACAAGAGCGTAACGGACTTTTTGCAAGCACCGCATAAAATCATTAAAAAATCAACCAACTACCTACGCTTCGCCCACTACAACTGAGTCCGACAAAACACATTCATAACAACTAACCGTAACGACAACCGTGCAACAAGAGTGACAAGAATTGACGTAACAGTACAGACGGGAAACCAGGACTCTAATTCTTAAGAGATTTGTTAAATGCTTGTCTTTCAGTTGGGGTCAAGAAGTGGGATTGTGGATAGCGCCAGACTTGCCATCATCACACAGTATGCCTAGGATTGTGATTCAGTATTTGAATCTTAATTTGACATCCCCATAACTACGACATCCAAAACCCAAGCAGAATTTCCACTAATTTTCCTATTCGTCTAGTCGTTGTCCCATTGTTCACGACCTATAAGATCGCCAATGCGATCGCGTAATAAAAAGTCACATTTTTCTAATTCACATTCAACGCATACCCATTCTCTAGCTGGAATGTATTGGCAGAGGGTGTAAATGGGTTGGTTGCGGCTAACAACTCCCTTTTGCACTAAGCGGCGTGCTTCCTCTTGAATAACGTCCAAAGAATAGCGGATTGAAGGCACCGTGTTGATACTCATGG
>JAYKJH010000236.1:0-6938 GCA_035285345.1 Nostocaceae cyanobacterium
ATGCCCCATGCCCCATGCCCCATGCCCCATGCCCCATGCCCCATGCCCCATGCCCCCCTTTCCCTCACTTAGCAGGCCAAGGTATCATTGGGTCTGTGGCTAGTTTTTTCGAGACTTCGTAGGCTCCGTAGCGGTTTAGGTGGCTGGGGTCAGAGAAGTTACCATGTTCTTGAGGAAACAGCAGACTTAAATCCCGGAATATAAAGCCAGGGCGCGTGGCAAAATCTAACATATACTGCTGGAATTTTTGCTCGTATTTTTGTCTGGCAGCGTCTAAGTATACTTGAGTTAGAGGAGTGTTGACAAAGACTAATGGTATACCTTGGGATTGGGTATACTCTAGTAGTGCTTGTGTAGCAACATTTTGCTTGCCGTTGAGCGAAAACTCTTTGTAGTCGGTGTCGTATTCTCCATAGACTTTGGGATGCTGCTTGTAGTAAGTTTTGGGGTCGAAACGCACAGACAAAGCCAAGAATCCATCAAAGTCAACAGAGTACAGGGTAGCTTCTTCTTCGACATCCCCCTGGGTGGTTTGGTTTTGAGTTGTCAATGTCTGCTGAGTACTGTTAATCAACGGTAAAGACTCGATGCTTTGGTTGACAAGGGTTTTAAGTTGTTCCCGCTGTTTGTAAGTAGCAGAAATCCCGGCTAATGTTTGATTTAACCAGTCATTGACACCTTGATAGCTAGCCGTGAGGCTAGTACCCGCTTGTTGTTGGTTATCATTTGGGGATGGCTCTGTTGTTTGAGCAGTTGCAGTGGCAGGATTGTTAGTTGGGAGGCTTGACAACAGGTGTTTATAGCCCGGAGAAACCTCTATGGCATTAAAAGTAATATCCTCGCGACCGCTATTAAAAGCTCGTGAACCATCTGCCCAAATAATTAATTTTGGCAATTCTGATGGAGTCAGAAGCCGACGAATTATAAAGTCTACAACTTGAGCGGTTGCACCGTTGACGCCAAAGTTAAACACATCCAGATGAGGATAACCCTGGGTGCTAAGCGCTTGAGACAGAGCTACCGGGTCTACTCCCCGCAAAGCGCGGGATGAGCCAATAATTAATACGTCTGGGGGACTCCCTTTTTCTTGCAGACGCTGGCGATATAATGCCAATTGTTCATCTAACTGGCGACTGTTAAAAGTGGGTAGTTGGGAACGCGCTGCTAGGAGAATTGCTGTGGCTGTAGCCTTTTGTCTGGGTTGATTTTGACCTTCTGCGGTAAATCCAGAGGCATTAAAGACCGTAGCTCCTGTGGTGCGGTTTTGGTATAATCTACTGTTAGCAGAGGTTGGAGTTTGTTGGGGTGAATTATTACCAGTCACTGCAGGGGAATTGGCTGGGAGGTTAATTGCTGCTTCGTTGTTTGGTATGGTACGAGCCACAATTTTACTCAACACCCAATCTGCTTGGATGGTGAGCAATAGACCCAAGGCTCCCCAAATCATTGCCACCGGGATTCTTTGATATTCTAAGCTTTGCCCGCTTGTCTGGTCTCCCTCTAGAAATAGCTGGGTTTTTAACAAGAACTTTCTGGTGGCTGTACCCCATTGTGACAATACTTGGGCACTAGTTAAGTCGGGACGAATCCCCGGTTCTGTGGAATCGGAGGGTAAAAGCTCCTCCACATATGCCGAAGTGGCTGCAAATTCTGGTGTAGCTTCCGGGACAAATCGTTTGCGTGGCGTAAAGTCAACGCCATAGCTCCAAAAGGGTTGTTTGTTACCGGAACGCCTTCCATAGACCCGCACACCACCCAGTTCAGCAATTTTTAATTGGCGGATAAACTTGGTGACTTTTGATGCTACTGGTTTTTGTGGCGGACAAACTGGTGCGTCGCACATCACATGCAATAAGTCATTTTTCCGGACTAGCAGGACGCGCACACCACCAGTCCGCAACCGCCAATCTAAATCGGGGTTGAGCAAGCGCGATAGTAAAAAATTAATCGCAGGTTCATCACCCTCTCGTGCTAATCCGAGTGCGGAGGTACTTAAATCAGAATGTTGGGAAGCAGGTAAAGGGAGCCATTCCACCCAAGCTGGTGTATCTTGGTTGGGAATTTGTCCGTAGACCGTCGCAGCGTGGATACCTTGGGGTGCCAGAGACTCCAAGAGATTTGTCAGCTTTTCAATACATAATGCCTTGTCAGGAAAGGTTATTTCATGTATAATGCTGATTCCTGTACAGATTAAATGTAGTGATGATTCTTTAATCGAGGTTTGGACTTCAATGTTGACGGCTTGTAGCGCTTGATTTAACAACCTGGTTAATGCTTGCAGGTCTCCCCAACGTGCCCACTCCTTGAGCATCACCTCTGGTGGGGTGAGATCCACCCGCAACACCCAATCAGGGGTATTTTCTCCACTGACTTGACTAACAATTGCTGCATCCCGGAAGCCAGAAAGCTTCAAATCGCGCAACTTCTGGGCTGCTGTTTCGGCAATTAGGGATGGATCTGGGCTATAGCTGGATTCACAAAATATCCACAGCCGACTTTCTTCGCTATTACTGGTTTTTTTGGTCTTTTTCTTTACCTTCACCGCTACACCCAGAACACTCAGAGTTTCACTGAGATAACGAGCGATCGCTTCTGGGTGTCCTTGGCGTGCCAATGTTTCATTAGGAACAATTAATGCTCCGCCAGATGCTTTTGTTTCCTCCAAGTCTTGTGAGGAGTAACTTTGATGCACCTGTTCTAAATGACGTTCCAGTTGATTCAGGTATAGCCTTTGGCACCAATCTGGTAGCTTCTTTCCGGTTTGACGACCGTAGATAAATATCTGGTATACCCGATGTTTGTCCTCTGGAATCAAGCTATCCAGGTTTGTTTGCTGGAGCGCTTGTATTAATTGCGACAAGGTACGCCAGCGTTTGGGAATCTCTTGACCCTCACACAAAATGTGCAGGTCATTACCCCGGAATCGGACTTTCACCCCGGTCTGGTCAATCCCAGTTACTTGGCTTACCCACCGCGTTAAGGACGGCTCGCTATCTACTATTACTCCTTTCATGGAACTTAGACTTCATCAGGATGCTAAGATTTGGCGATGAGTTTGTTGAACTTTAGGAATAACATAACTTAACTGCTTTTTTAACATTTTTAGTTTTGGGGACTCTTTACTGGGGAATGGGCATTGGACATTGGGCATTGGGCATTGGGCATTGGGCACTGCAGACTAGTGACTAATGACTCTTGAGTAATGACTGCCTATACTAGCTAAAAACTGACAAGCTCAATCAACCTTAGAAGAATTATCAACTTATGTCATCTGATACTCACAAAAACTCATCCCAAAAATCTGGATTAGACTTGATTTTGTTTACTATTCCCCAAGAGATGCTACTACAAATCGGTACGGCATCTATGTTGGCTGGTTTATTGGCACAAAGAACTATTACCCAGACGCTGCAGGCTATTGGCTCTGCAAGTGAAGAGGTGTTTCGGGGCGATCGCCTACCCCTACTTAACTTCCCAAACACAGAAGATGATGTAGCAAAATAATCATACATATTTTCAGTGTAAAGTTTGTTTCCTTTAGGACTATACTCATGGCGTTAAAACCCTAAAATTGTTCAATAATTCCAGGCTTTACTACAAAAGACGCTATGAGTCCGCTCCTATACTCCTTTGCTCAGGCTGTGAATGTCTACTCCACCCCTGATTTGTTTCTACAGCATCGGCTCCAAGTTGTCGAACAATTGTGGGAGTCGGTATTGCGCCAAGAGTGCGGTCAACAAATGGTGGATCTATTAGGGGAACTGCGACATCTTTGTTCCCCCGAAGGACAGGCTAAGGGTGAGCAAGCATCCTCAGTAGTCAAGTTAATCGAACAACTGGATTTGAATGAGGCTATCCGGGCTGCTCGTGCTTTTGCCCTATATTTCCAATTGATTAACATTGTTGAGCAGGATTACGAACAGCGGCAGCAGTTGAATCGTTATGAAGGTGTAGCCGAAGTAGAAGTGGCAGCAACTGCGAGAAATATTGACTCCGAGGCATTATCAGTAGAGTCAGAGTCACACAGCAGTGTACCCGGTGCAGATTCTTTAGAAAAAACTTGGCACAACAAACCACAAGATAACCAAAAAGGTACTTTTGTCAAGTTATTTCCCAAACTGCATAAACTAAATGTACCACCCCAACACATTCAACGTCTGATAGATCAGCTAGATGTGCGCTTGGTATTTACCGCACACCCCACGGAGATTGTCCGACATACAATCCGCGATAAGCAGCGTCGGATGGTGAAAACGCTGCAACAGTTAGACACGCTGGAAAAACGCTACGGTAGTGACGCGGAGCATTCCTGGGAAGTAGCAGCGGTCAGGGAACAGTTAACCGAAGAAATTCGCCTGTGGTGGCGTACAGATGAATTACACCAGTTCAAGCCGACGGTACTGGATGAAGTAGACTATTCCTTGCACTACTTCCAAGAAGTCTTGTTTGAGACTATTCCCCAACTCTATCAGCGCTGCAAACACGCCCTCAACACAACCTTCCCCTGGTTGGAACCACCCAGCAAAAACTTCTGTAAATTTGGATCTTGGGTAGGAGCAGACCGGGATGGGAACCCATCGGTAACACCGCAAATTACCTGGCAGACTGCTTGCTATCAGCGGAATATGGTATTGGAGAAGTATATCCACTCGGTGAAGCAGTTGATTAACTTGTTGAGTTTATCCCTGCACTGGAGTGATATTTTGCCAGACTTGCTGGAATCTTTAGAGCAGGATCAGTCCCAATTGGGCGAAGTTTACGATTCTCTAGCGCTACGCTATCGTCAAGAACCCTATCGTCTAAAATTGTCTTACGTCCTCAAACGGCTGGAAAATACCCGCGATCGCAACATGGCTCTCTATAAGCGGGAAACCTCAAAAATTAACGACAACGCCATCTATCGCAATGGCTGTGATTTTCTGGCGGAACTGCGGTTAATTCAACGCAACTTAACGGAAACAGGGTTAAGCTGTCGGGAACTGGAAAATCTGATTTGTCAGGTGGAAATATTTGATTTTAATCTGGCTTCTTTGGATATTCGTCAAGAATCAACCCGTCACTCCGACGCCATCAATGAAATTCTGGAATACCTGCAAGTTCTACCCCGTCCTTACAACGAATTATCAGAAGCAGAACGAGTGGCTTGGTTGACAGGAGAATTGCAAACCCGTCGTCCGTTAATTCCAGCAGAACTGCCATTTTCACCCAAGACGAACGACGTAATTGAAACCCTGCGCGTCGTGCGCTTGATGCAACAAGAGTTTGGTGCTAATATTTGCCAAACTTACATCATCAGCATGTGCCGTTCTGTCAGCGATGTACTGGAAGTCTTACTTCTTTCCAAAGAAGCCGGACTTTACGACCCTAGTACCGCTATTGGCAGCATCCAAGTAATTCCCCTGTTTGAAACTGTAGAAGACTTGCAAAATTCCCGCAGCGTCATGCGGAATCTGTTTGAGTTGCCATTGTATCGTGCCTTGCTTGCAGGTGGATATGCGGCAATGTCTACAGGGGAGATAACGGGTAAATCATCCGATACATCCGCGACAAAATCTCCTACAGCCAGTGCTTCACCCCTGACCCCAAACTTGCAAGAGGTAATGCTGGGGTATTCTGATAGCAATAAAGACTCCGGGTTCCTCAGCAGTAACTGGGAAATCCACAAAGCCCAAAAGGCACTGCAAAAAATTGCGGAAGACTATGGACTGAATCTCCGGATTTTCCACGGTCGTGGTGGTTCGGTAGGACGGGGTGGAGGTCCTGCTTATGAAGCTATTTTGGCTCAACCCGGTAACAGCATCAATGGGCGGATTAAAATTACTGAACAAGGGGAAGTTTTGGCTTCTAAATACTCCCTACCAGACTTAGCTCTCTATAACCTGGAAACTATAACTGCCGCTGTTATTCAAGCCAGTTTGCTGCGGACAGGCTTCGATAATATCGAAGAATGGAACCAGATTATGGAAGAATTAGCAGCGCGTTCTCGCGTCCACTATCGGTCGTTAATTTACGAGCAGCCTGATTTTATTGATTTCTTCCTCCAAGTTACCCCGATTGAAGAAATTAGTCAGTTACAAATTAGCTCCCGTCCAGCACGCCGTCAATCTGGTAAAAAAGATTTGAGCAGTCTGCGGGCAATTCCTTGGGTGTTTAGCTGGACGCAAACCCGCGTCTTGCTACCCTCTTGGTATGGTGTGGGTACAGCTTTACAAGAATTCTTGTCTGAACAACCAGAAGAACACCTGGAACTGCTGCGTTACTTCTACTTGAAATGGCCTTTTTTCAAGATGGTCATCTCCAAAGTCGAGATGACCTTATCAAAAGTGGACATTCAAATGGCGCGGCATTACGTACAAGAATTGTCGAAACCTGAAGACAAACCACGCTTTGAAAGAGTGTTTGAGCAAATCGCTACCGAATACTATCTTACCCGCGAGTTGGTGTTGAATATTACGCAACACCAAAAACTACTAGATGGCGATCCTGTTCTTCAGCGTTCTGTACAGTTACGCAATGGTACGATTGTACCTCTTGGATTCCTACAGGTTTCTCTGCTCAAACGCCTGCGTCAGTCCCGCAATCCTAATGCCACCCCTGGAGTTATCCACTCCCGTTACAGCAAGGGCGAACTCTTACGGGGTGCTTTGTTAACCATTAACGGTATTGCGGCTGGGATGAGAAACACTGGTTGATTTGCCAGCATTCCATCCATATCAAGGCTAACCTAAGTTCCATTCGGGATGTCCTATATCCGGGTAATGGGTATGCTCAAAAACTATTACCCATTACCTCTTAGCTGATTTCTAACAACACTGGTAAACAAAGCCGCAAATGCTGGTTTATTAGTAATTGCTGTGAACCCAAACGGCACTTCTCAGGATTGTTCTACTTGCGGAACGAAAGTACCTAAAAAGCTGCATGAAAGATGGCATTCTTGC
>JAYKJH010000237.1:0-9905 GCA_035285345.1 Nostocaceae cyanobacterium
TGAGTTGACAACGTTGGGGAATCTTCCAGTCATCCCAAGCTAAACCCCAAGCTCCCAATTGCCTTACTTGAATATCTCCCCAGTCAAATTCTCCCCGTGACCGGGGACAAACCGTGTATCCTAACTCACTACTGCTGTTTGCAGCAACTGTTGCTTGTAAAGTGCTTCTGGAAACACCAAAATTAACCGGGAAGTAGTCGCGGATGTGAATTTGGGCTTTGCTAGTTCCCGATTTTACTACCAAAACCACCGGATTATCCCGCCCTATCGATAAGCGGGGTGGTAACTCTCGCGACACCAGCACTCGGTGACTTCGACCCCGTAAACCATCGATAACCATTAATCCCAAGACGACAGCATCGTATAGCAAAGTCACAAAAATACTCGTGGGTATACTTTGTACCATTGCCACCAATGGCGCGATCGCGATACCTAATAAAAGTAACCAATAAACTCTTATTGAGGGAACCATATAATTAAGACTTGGGAATAGGAATTATCTTGGTACTGGGACTTTATTAAGTAATGAGGCTATCACCGCATCAATTTGCAAACCATCCAACATTGCTTCTGGCTTTAACAGCAGACGGTGACGCAGCAAAGGGGGTGCAACGGCTTTGACATCATCAGGGGTAACAAAATCCCTTCCCGCTAACCATGCTACTGCTTGTGCAGTCTGCAACCATGCACCAGCAGCACGAGGAGAAGCACCCAAAGCTAAATCGGGATACTGTCGTGAGTTTCTCACTAAGGCTAATAAATAATCGACAATTGCTTCTGATACCTGGACTTTTCGCACAAATTGGCGTGCTTGTAAAATTTGTTCTACACTAGTCAGGGGTTTGAGGCGGTTAATATCTAAGCGACGAGCCTGAAAACCCGCTTGACGATTGAGTAACATCTGCTTTTCCGCCGCTTGGTCTGGGTAATCAACTACTAGTTTGAATAAAAACCTATCTAACTGTGCCTCTGGTAAAGGATAAGTCCCCTCAAATTCTAGAGGGTTTTGGGTAGCAATTACCCAGAATAAATCTGGTAAGGGTAAACTTTCTCCATCCAGCGTTACCTGCGCTTCTTCCATCGCTTCCAGCAGCGCTGCTTGGGTTTTGGGTGGAGTGCGGTTAATCTCATCCGCTAGCAGTACTTGCGTAAAAACAGGTCCCTTTTTCAGGGTAAAACTGCGGCTGTTGATATCAAAAATATTCGTTCCAGTAATATCTGCCGGTAAGACATCCGGTGTCAATTGAATACGGCGAAAATCGGCTTGCATTAGCTGTGCTAACACCTTCACCAGCAAAGTTTTACCCGTTCCCGGTACTCCTTCTAAAATTACATGTCCACCCGTTAGCAGCGCTACTAGCAGTTGCTGCACTAGGGTAGATTGTCCAACTACAACTCGGTTAAGCCCTTGACCAAGGCGATTTACTATAGCATGGGTTTCATTCATATTTTAGGGAATAGGGACGCTGGGATTGGGGACGCTGGGATTGGGGACTAGATACCTAGTCTCAGCGTCCCCTAAAGACGCAATTTCTGCCATTTACCCAACCAGCTTAACAAGTCTTGTTCGCTGATTCGCCGGTTTCGCGATTGTCTTTGCAATACCTGTTTTAAGTCCTTGGGATTTGCACCTGTGTGCTGCACCCACGCATCAATTAAAACTTGCGGTTCTAGGGTAATTTGCCCTAATCCTAAAGCTTTTTGGAGTTGCAGTTGTTCTTCTTTACCCACCATTTCCACCACAAACTCCGTGGATTCAGCTTTTTGCAAGACTCCCGCTAGAGCTTGAATATATGCCTGAGAGTTCTCTATTTCTGCTGTTTCTAAAGGTACAGTTGCACCAAAACGCTGATTTTTCGCCCAAATTAGCACTAACAGCACAACCCCTGCTTGCAATAGGGCTGGAAACAGCGGTGTATTAGTTAAGTAAGTAACTAAATTATCAGCTTCTATCCGTGAATTTACTGCTGATTTCCTCGCTTTGACAGCGCGTTCTCTAGCTCTGACGGCTCGTTCTCTGCTGCTAATAGCTTGTTTGGGGTATGAGGTTGTTTCCCGCGCTTTAGCAGCTTCCTCCCGTTGTTTAACGGCTTGTTCCCGTTCGCTGACAGCTTTCTCCCGGTTAGTGATAGCTTGTTTGTCAGCATTCGCTTGTTCGCGAGATGCGATCGCTTTCTCTTGTTCGCTGACAGCTTTCTCCCGATTGCTGATACCTCGTTGCTCACCATTATCTGGTTCCCCAGTATTCAGCGCTTCCTCCCGTTTGCTCACAGCTTGTTCACGGGTGATTACGGCTTCCTCCCGTTGTTGCACAGCTTGTTTGCGAAGATGGGGTGAGTCTTTATAGCCGTGGATATATTCATCCACAAATAATAAGTTTTCTTTTTGACTAACTATATCAGCTAAATAGTTGAAATTACTTAAAAAATCTTGATAGGCATTAGCAGCTAGATAGGGAGTAGTAGCAAAAATTACTTCTCCTTTACCTTGAGGTTGTCGCCAAACCACCGCACCAAATTTATCACCTAAAGCTTGTGAGAATTGACCACCAGCTTTGTATCGGCGTCGGGTGTCAATTTTCACGTCCCCAAAAGGGGATTTATGTAGGGAGCTAAATTCTTCTGCGATCGCTCGCGTTCTGACACCCAAAATTACCAACCTATTACCTTGCTCTAGCCAATATTCTTCTTGCTCGTTCAATCGTGGCGGTATTAAACCGCTGTACACCCGCAACAGAGTTACAGGACGCGGTTGTGTGGTTAAATTAGCTAAGGGCTGCTGCCAACGTTGAATAGGAGTCCCCCGCTCTTGCATAAAAGCATACCAAGCACCATAGCCATCAGGAGCGCGGCTATAAGTAGAACCACTATTGATTTTGCTAGTGCTAGGAGCTGCAATCACGGTCAGTAAGATAATGACTGCGATGATAATTGCTCCTATAAAAGCTATTCTTCGGTTCATAGTCATTAGTCATTAGTCATTAGTTATTAGTACTCATGACTTCCCAATTAATTGCTGATAAGCTTGGCGACACTGTTGATAATCTTCTGGTAAAATATCCTGGTTGCTGAAACACAGTTGCTCGTGAATAGCAATCAAAGTTTCATATGCTCTTGTTGCGGGTTGGGAAAGTTCTACTAATTGTCGATATTCCCCATCGGTGCGACTGAGTTTATGGGGTACGACGCTGGAGTTGTGCAAATGTTGCAACATGGCAAAATAAAGACAACGGCAAGCCTCACGATAGTTACCTTGGCGATAATAGTCTTGGGACTTCTCCACCCATCCAGCCATTGATAAATCTTTTGCCGGATTTTTGGGCTGAGAATGTTGAGATATATTTCTAGACCGGGAATAAAAATAAGGTCGTAATTCTCGCCACAACCACCAACCTAACCAAGCTAGGAGTAAAATCCCTACCAACCACACCAAGACATTAAGTAAATTCTCTAGCCATAGCGGTTGTTGATATGAGGTTGGTGACGAATTTGGTTGTCCACGATTTAATTGAAATTCTAGCCATTCTCCCACTTGTCGCTGCAACTGAGACAATTGCCAACCCAAGTTTGTTTTTTCATAGTCAGATGCGGACATAGCTAAGAAGCAGTCAAGGAACTAAACTACCTTTACTGTTTATAACCTGAGTCTCGTCACCACACACAGATTTGTATGACGATATAGCACGTCTTAATAATTGACCCTAAATTAGAGCTACAATTCTAGAGTTGCCCAAACTTTGTAATCTCTGCTATTAACCGCGCAAAATTTGATAGCGATAGAAAGCATAAGTATCAAATAAAATTCCCACCAGGCTGAAAGTTAAGGCAATGACCAGTAATCCATCTAAAGAATTGCCACTGCCAAAGGTAGCTAAGAACTGCAAAATAGAAATCATCATTCCTTGACTTGCTGCTTCCAGTCCTGGAAGATAGCCACTCAAGACAATAAATAGTAATACCCCACCCACTATCAACAGGGGAGAGATAAAGGCAAAAATAATAGTGATGAGCAGCGAGCGAATAAAGTCAGAAAAACCATCCATAAGACCACTCCTCTATATAGTCAAACTACTGTGTCAAGTTAATGGTAATCAACTAATTGTTAACTACTTGCTTCTAGTCACCAATTCAGTCAATACGTAAGATTTCTTGGGGAAGCTTAGAATTTTGTAATAATCAACATATTTTCTATCACTTGACATCAATGTTCATCCTTAGTTCAATCAAGACGATTCTATTGATTGTGTTTCGGAATCTGGTCAGCTTACCTCACAATCACAGCTTCCTCCCCAATCCGTTGATAGAGTTTTACATCCAACTCTGGAGTGAAATTTCCAGTATGCTACCATAGCAATCCCAATTTTTTGATAAATAAGCATCAGCTTTCGTCAGCATTATTGGCAATTTGGGGACAATTTCTAGATCAAAAAACTTAAACCCACAACCCTCGGTTGCCAAAGTGATTGACGCTAGCTTCAATGGTCTCGTAAGTTTTGATACTTATAAAATGCGTAGGTATCAAACAAGGCACCGACGAAACTGCAAGTCAAGCTAATAACGAAAATACCGCGTCTAGGAGTACCACTACCAAATGTGGCGAGGAACTCGACAATCTGACTGCCAATTGTTTCTGTTATCGTTTGTAAACCTGGAATATACCCGATTAGGGATAAAGTAACTATCAGCCCACCGAATAGCAACATCGGGGCGATAAAGCTGAAAATAATCGTCAGCAGTAACGAACGGAGAAAATTAGGAAAAATGCTCATGAACGGCTTCGGGATGAAGGTTGACAATAGTTTCACGAATTGTTGTCACTTTCTACAATAAGTGCGATCGCCCGCCCGTAACCATTCTGTCAAAAATCTTAAGTTAAGATTAAAAGTTTTGTCTACTACTTCCAAGGGATGTTGCAAATATTAAATAAATATGCATTATCCACAAATCCAGAAAAATCAGTCCCTACATTAACTTGCCCAATTTTTTTTCACTAACACCAGCTAAAAAGTAAAATTTTGATTCTGAGACTGGCTGTAACCTAAGTTAACTTGGGGACTGGGGACTAATGACCAATGACTAATGACCAATGAGCGAAACTACTTCCAAAACAGGCTTACGAGCATGGAGTCAGCGGTTGCTGGCAGCGATTTTTCTGGGTGGACAGGTGCTAATTCACCTACTACGAGGTAAAATCCATCGTCGTAACACTTTAGAACAAATGGCAGCAGTCGGACCGGAATCGCTGCTGATTGCCTTGGTGACAGCTATATTTGTAGGGGCAGTATTTACCATTCAGGTAGCACGGGAGTTTATCACCTTTGGTGCAGGGAATATCGTTGGTGGTGTACTAGCAGTGGCGCTTACACGAGAACTAGCGCCAGTACTAACAGCAGTTATTTTAGCAGGGCGCGTCGGTTCAGCATTTGCAGCTGAAATTGGTACTATGCGAGTCACAGAGCAAATTGACGCCCTATTGATGCTGAAAACTGACCCTATTGATTACTTAGTTATTCCCCGCGTGATTGCTTGTTGTATTATGTTGCCAGTGTTAACTTTGCTGTCTTTAGTGACAGGTATGTTCGGGGGCTTGTTAATTGCCACGAATATGTATAACCTCTCGGAAACAGTCTTTCTCGACTCCGCTCGCAACTTCGTACATACTTGGGATTTGGGTAGCGCACTCCTTAAAGGCCTATGCTTTGGTGCAATTGTCGCTGTTATTGGTTGCAGTTGGGGGATGACAACATCAGGAGGCGCCAAAGGAGTAGGACAATCAACTACCACTGCCGTAGTCACAGCTTTGCTGAGTATCTTTGTAACTAACTTCTTCTTGTCTTGGATAATGTTCCAAGGGGGTGGTAGTGCGGTGCTGCAAGGATTTTGATATCAGCGCAACATAAGTAGTAACTAAGGGATTTTTTTCCTTATTCCCATTATCCATTACCTATTACCTATTACCCCAACCCCATTTCGTTAACCCCGATTCTCCTAAAATGGTAGTAACCTCTACTAACAAAGCAAGATTTGAGATTGTGACTACTTCAATTACGCCCGATTTATCATCAACCGTTGAACTCAAACCTAGTTACAACATACCTGTGGTGTTAGTTCTTGCAGCTATTCCCTTGCTGCTAGTGCAGCCTTGGGTGGGAGGTATTGTAGGTCTGTTTGGTTTATTTCTGATGTTTCAAGCAGTAACGCTACGTCTGCAATTTACCCCCTCCGACTTGGACATCTATAGGGGTGAAAAATTAATTCGTCGCTTTCCTTACCAAGAATGGCAAAACTGGCGGATTTTTTGGCATCCTGTTCCCATCCTGTTTTACTTCAAAGAAGTCAACAGCATTCACTTCTTGCCAATTATTTTTGACCCCAAAGCCCTACAATCCTGCTTGGAACAACGTTGTCCCCGGATTTAGGGAATCGGGAGTCGAAACGCTTGG
The DNA here is from genome assembly GCA_035285345.1 of Nostocaceae cyanobacterium. Classification (GTDB taxonomy): domain Bacteria; phylum Cyanobacteriota; class Cyanobacteriia; order Cyanobacteriales; family Nostocaceae; genus JAYKJH01. Next base: position 6,443 of record JAYKJH010000237.1, read on the forward strand.
ACGCTTGGACGCTTGCAGACAACGCAAGGGGGAATTACCACTCCCCAATCCCCAATTCCTTATCGTCACTGATGTTTAATAATTGTTTAGTGCTTAAATTTATTTATTCCTCCTAGAGGAATTTTTATTTATGAACCCAGATGAATCCCAATCTCCACAACCAACAGTTGAGTCTTCCCTGCCGCAAGATGCACCTCAACCTACAGATACAGATACAGATACAGCGCAAGACAACTCACCTGTTGAGTTATCGGCAGAGTTAGAAACCCAAACTCTTGCAGAAGATATTACAGAAAATTTATGGGTGGAAGTATCCTCACAAGCAGCAGAAGTTGCTCCCCCCAGCGATGAGCTATCAGCAGATACTCCGGTAGAGTCCTCCCAGGAATCACCAGCCGTAAATCCTGTGCATCAGGATGAAGTTGAGGATGACTCAGCACTGGAATTTCTCACCCAGTTAGAAACTGAAACAGTAGCGCTAGAGTCTCAAATCGCTTCGGAAGCACAACAAGCAGATGATCATCAAGCCGAATTAGCCTCTGGTGAGCGCGTAGCACAACTGCAGCAACAGGAAGAAGAACTCACAGCCGAAATCTCCAGACTGCAAGGTGCTTACAAGGAGATATCCCAACAGGTGAGCGATACTCAAGCAGCAATGGGTAAGGTAGTCCAAGAAGCGCTGCTCGATCTAGAGCAACGCAAACAAACCTTGCAAATTGCTGTCGAACAACTAGAACGGCGACAAGAGCGCATCCGTAAGGAAATGCGAACTACCTTTGCTGGCGTTTCCCAAGACTTGGCAGTTCGAGTACAGGGTTTTAAAGATTATCTCACAGGTAGCTTGCAGGATTTGGCGATCGCTGCCGAGCAGTTGGAATTGCTACCCCAGCGTCCAGAAGAACCAGAAAAGCCTGTGAGCAAAAAGGCGAAGCCAGTGCAAACTGAACCGGAAATGCCACAATTTGCTGAACAGCAGTTTCAATCAACTACAAATAAAATTCGCCGTCTCCTCGACCAATACCGCAATCAACCAGATTACTACGGTCCTCCTTGGCAATTACGCCGCACCTTTGAACCTATCCACGCCGAGCGTGTCTCTAACTGGTTCTTCACCCAAGGGGGACGCGGAGCTTTGCGAACTATGGGTAGTAGGTTGCAAAACATACTCATAGCTTCCGCAACTATATCGATATTGCACAAATTATATGGCGATCGCGTCCGCACTTTGGTGTTGGCAAATTCTCCAGAACGCTTGGGTGAATGGCGTCGTGGTTTGCAAGACTGCTTGGGTATTTCCCGCCCAGATTTTGGACCTGATAAGGGTGTGGTGTTGTTTGAAACACCGGCAGCCCTGGCAATCAAAGCTGAGCGATTGGTGAAGGCAAATCAGCTACCATTGATTGTGATTGATGATTCTGAGGAGCAAATCAGTATAGGATTGCTGCAGTTTCCCCTGTGGTTAGCCTTCGCTCCTGACCCGAAAATGATGCGAAATAGTTATGATGATGACTTTTGATAGAACACAAGACTCATAACTCACAACGGGTGGGAAAACCTACAAACTCAGGAGGCAGGATTCTCAATATGACTATTTGGATAATACTGTGTGGGGTAATTTTGCTTGTCGCTTACCTGCTGGGTTCAATTCCCACAGGGTACATAGCAGGGAAGCTATTAAAAGGGATTGATATTCGCTCAGTCGGATCGGGTTCCACTGGTGCCACTAACGTACTGCGAACCCTAGGCAAAGGACCAGGAGCATTTGTATTACTGATTGATTGTCTCAAGGGTGTGTTGGCGATCGCCTTAGTTTACTTCCTCCTCCAATTCGCTCCCCATCAAAATCTGATTCCCCAACAGGTGAATCCTCAACTTTGGCAGCCTTGGTTGGTGACATTAGCCGGGTTAACCGCTATTCTCGGACATAGTAAATCAATTTTCTTAGGGTTTACTGGTGGTAAATCGGTCGCTACTAGTCTGGGGATATTACTGACGATGAATTGGCAGGTAGGATTAGCCACCTTGGGGGTGTTTGTGCTTGTCGTGGCTATATCACGCATAGTTTCCTTAAGTTCCATTTCCGGGGCGGTAGCAGTTCCAATTTTGATGTTACTGTGGCATCAACCTTTACCCTACCTATTGTTTGGTGTTGCTGGTGGGTTGTATGTTATAGTCCGTCACCGCAGCAATATTCAGCGGTTACTTGCCGGTACGGAACCAAAAATTGGGCAGAACGTACCTACAGCAGCCGAGCAGACTCTCAGCGGTTAAAGAACGCAGATTTAGATTTCACCTATTAGACCTCTCCGCAAAAGTTACGGGGGTGTGAGTTTGCCCCCTAGAATTTGTTGACATATAGGGGCAAGAGGGCTTTTCATACTTGTCCAGACTAAAGTATGATATTTAAATGTTAAAAATAATACTTTCTACCGTTACGTAGCTATTTTGATTTTTGCAAAAAGTTTATACGGGTTATCTCTACTATCGCCTAGAGCAAAAAATCAGCAACCCTTTATATACAAATAATTATGCTACATAGCCAGAGTTTCTTCATACAGATTTTAAGTAGTATTCATTAAACATTGTATAAACTTAGGATTTAACTATTGGTATTCGCTCAAGATACGTGCAAAGATACATAATCAAGAGAAAGAATCGCCAAATAAAAAGTCTCAAACACTTGTTAGGCGGTCATCTGAGGGCTGTGTTACTTTGAGCAACCAGTCTTAAGTGTTATTTATTTCACCTAAATATACTTAGGGCGAAAACTTATCCTGCGAGCAACTTGCTAGAGAGACTCTCTAGATATGGTCGCAACAATTACGTTAATGCCTAACCATTGACGCACAACTAATACTTTTCAAAACCGAGGAACAATAAATGACATCTGTAAATGATAACTTTGTCAACTGCCTCCACCTAGTTCCATCTTCGACTGATGCTGACGGTCAGTTTGTGGACTCTTCAAGAATCCCCTGGCTTTAGACGTGGGGAGTGTCAAACCAATGGCTCCAAGGGTGTGGAAATCTCTACAGGTGGTGATTTACTGGCGGTTGTTAGTGGGAATCAAGCCAGCACCTTTGAAGCTAATCGTGACAGCATCTTTGTTTGATAGCTGCTAGATGGCACTTTTTTCCCTAGCTAGGTCAGTCTAAATCATGAGTAGGGTGGGCAAAAAATTGCCCACCCTGCGATGTAGGACACAATTGTCTGCCCCTATATGACCACAGCTATAGATGCTAGCTTTCACACATAGGGGTGATTGGACGTTTAAGGCTTACCCAATCAATGTACTAAATTAAACTACTTTATAAACGATAACAAAATTATCTTTTTACTGAAAATTCATATAAATTAAAGCTCTTATCGCCGTCAGCAAGATTCAAAACCCCTTAATTTACAAGTATTTTTGCTATATTATTTCGTCTATTTAGAAACTTAACATCAGTATTATTTCTTAAAT
>JAYKJH010000238.1:0-5918 GCA_035285345.1 Nostocaceae cyanobacterium
AGCTACGCATCCCTTGGTAGGTCTTTAACTCTTGCCTCTAACGTAGTGTGCGATGACACTTAGTCTGGTCAACTAGGGCATCCGGTTTGGGCTGGATGCCCCGGACTTATAGTCCGGGGTCGTTGACCTAAGTATTTAACCCACCCTAATGATCCAAGGCTACACTGTAAGGGAAACACACTCCAAGTAACCAATCCAGGCAATCACCATCTAGCCGAGTAGGTGAACCTATATTTGGTTAGACATTCTTTAATTGGGTATACCCATAACTGAGAAAAATGTATCAGTTATCTCAGAATTAATCAAGGGTTTTTTCTGCTTTCATGGACTTAACGGTCAATTTTGATGCGATTGCAAAGGGTCATGAAGGTATTTGAAATTCAACACCAGTTTGGTTTAGATTCACTCACCCTGACGAATAAACCTGAACCTATCCCTAATTATGGACAGATACTGATTAAATTGCGGGCAACTTCCTTGAATTATCGTGATTTGATGGTAGTCAAGGGTTTGTACAATCCCAACCTCCCTTTACCCTTAACTCCGTTCTCCGATGCTGTGGGAGAAGTGCTAGCAGTGGGGGAAGGAGTCACAAGGGTCAAAGTGGGAGAGCGTGTAGCAGGAATTTTCTTTCAAAAGTGGCTGAGTGGTGAATTCACAGACGCGCAAGCTAAGTCAGACTTGGGCGGTAATCTCCCAGGTTTACTAGCAGAATATGCGGTATTACACGAAGATGGTGTTGTTCACGTACCGGAACACCTAAGCGACGAAGAAGCTGCCACCCTACCCTGTGCAGCAGTCACAGCTTGGCAAGCGCTAGTTACGCAAGGGACTGTAAAGGCGGGGGATACGGTATTAATTCAAGGTACGGGAGGCGTTTCCCTGTTTGCTTTGCAGTTTGCTCAATTGCTGGGTGCGCGGGTAATTGCAACTTCCAGCAGCGATGAAAAGTTAGAGCGCGTATTAGCTATGGGTGCATCAAATGGCATCAACTACAAACGCACCCCCAACTGGGAGAAAGTTGTGCGGGAATTAACTGATGGTTTGGGAGTAGACCATATTGTCGAAGTTGGCGGTGCTGGGACTTTAGAGAAGTCTATGGGTGCTGTACGTCGGGGTGGTTGCATCAGCTTAATTGGTGTTCTTGCTGGTGGGACAGAGGTGAACCCTTTACCCATCGTGATGAAAAACATCCGCATCCAGGGAATTTATGTCGGTTCACGAGAAATGTTTATAGCGATGAACCGTGCTATTTCCCTGCACAAACTACGTCCAGTGGTAGATAGAGTGTTTGCTTTCGAGGAAGCACGTCAAGCACTGGAATATATGCAAACTGGTCTCCACTTCGGCAAGATTTGTCTGAGGGTTTAACAAAAGCGCTGGTGAATAGTAACGACAGCCCTAACTATTCACTATTCACATCAAGTACCATTCCCGGTGTGGGGTCAGCATTGAGTTGACGACCCTCGGAACTACTTGGGGAAGATTTGTCTGAGGATTTAACAACAGCGCTGGTGAATAGTAACAACAACTGCGCTAACTATTCACTATTCACATCAAGTACCATTCCCGGTGTGCGGTCAGCATCGAGTTGACGACCCTCGGAACTAATACTATTGAGGATGGCGAAATGCTAATTAAACACTTCCAAACTCTAGCGCTATACAACACCAGCGCTAACCGCAAACTATATGAAGCTTGCGCTCAACTGACTAATCAGGAACTTCAGCAAATCCGACCAGCTTTTTTCAAAAGTATTCACGGTACTTTGAACCACATCATGGTGGGTGACAGAATTTGGTTAACCAGGTTTGAAGGCAAACAAATTCCCTCCACAGGACTGGATATGATTCTCTACGAGGAGTTTGATGAGCTATGGAAAGCCCGTCTTGCGGAGGATGAAAGGATTGAAAATTTTGTGCGTGCTATGACCCAAGAGTTTCTCTGTACAGAAATTCAGTACGTCAACAATTCTGGAACAGTTTGCCAAGACCCAGTTGATTTATTGGTGGCACACTTTTTCAACCACCAGACCCATCACCGAGGACAAATTCACGATATGTTAAGCCAGACAGCAGTTGCACCACCTTCGCTCGATATGCATCGGATAATTAGACCGTGAACAAAGACCGTAAAGATGTAGGGTGGGTTAACAGATTTTGGATTCACCGCTCATAAAAATCTCGACAAAGCTACCCAAAAGTAGTCAATGCTAGACATCTATGTTTGTAATCTTAGTCCACAGTTCTAAAACTACAGGGATAAACGGCAATCCCTCTATCCCATCCATAAAGTTTGGGATTACTTTACGAGCTATATTCATACTTCCATTGGTATCAGCATTAATTGTTCTACTAGTGGAAGTTTTATATAGACCACGCTTAATACGTTTGCCACTAAACACGGGTTTGATGTCTGTTTTGTGATTGAAAGTGGGCAGGTTGTCACCGTCTAAAGCACTAGCAATACTTGTGTAGCTTTCTTCGGTTAAAACAACTTCAATTCCTGCTAACTGTGCTTTATAAGTCAACAGATTGATTAATTTAGCGTGAGGAATTTTGGTAAACTCTTGATTGTTCTTTTTACCAATATTGATATCTTGCTTCCATCCTTGATTATTGCCGATAACTAACTGACCTATATCATTCAACTGACACCAATCAATTACTCGGCGACTAACAGTATGAAGATAGTTATCAATCCTTCTGTCCCGCTTGCTGTTTAGTTCTTTAATCTGTTTCCCAGATGAGATTGATTGTGAACAAGCTACTCGTTTGTTAAATAATTGGTTCATACTTTTCAAGGGTCTACCATTAATCAAAAGCGGTTTAATCCCGGGATGATTGGATGTTATAGCCATTAAATTGTTTAAACCCAGGTCTACACCAGCAATGTATTTGCCATTCGATTTAATTGGCTTGTCTACCGTGTAAACCACCTCAATAACATAGTGGTCAAGCTTAGGAACAATTCGTACTTGATTGATATTTTTGACTTGAGTTGGCAACTCAACATTAGTTTGGGAAAGTTTAACAATTCCTTTGGTCAGAGCAGTTTTTGATAGAGCATCAATTGGATAAATGACAATATTTCTCCCCTTTTCCTTGTGTTTATATCCAGGCATTTTTGGTTTACCTAAATATTTTTCCGGATGCTTTGACCAGTCTTTTAATGCTGCAAGCCATCCTTTCCAAGCCTCAGAAACTCGACGAACAATCTGTTTACTGACTTTGCTAGGCAGATATCGGTAAGCCTCTAAATTCTTCGTTTGATGGTAGATATCAATTGAATTGTAGTATTTTTGGGTTTCAAAAAAGTATTGTCTTTGGACGTAATTAGTCGAATTGTAAAGATGTTTAGACTGCAACGCTAAATAGTCGCACTCTTTCCAAAACTTATGTTGTCGATTAACTATGTGCTTCTCAACTAATTGCATTTGACTCGACCTCTCAAATGTGTATTACTCATATAATATATGAGTAATATAGAGGTGGTCAACATGGCTGGCAAAAAAATCTATAATGAGTCAAAACGTAGATTCACTATGACTTTGACAGATACTGCCATCCAATGGCTAACAGAAAAACAATCAGAGTTAGGTGCTAATAGCCTCAGTGACGTAATAGAGCGTATGGCCGGAGAAAATATCCCCAAAAAGTAAAGCAATGGGTAGCTTTGTCCAATAATTTACTTACAGTTATCAACCCCTAAAATTCTCAACCCAATTTCCAAATGGTCTCGTCAATAGTCAAAAGTCAACAATTAGTAATGACTAATGACTAATGACTAATGACTAATGACTACCTATCGTACTCCCGGTCGTAGTCGTATTGTTCAGTTCTCCTAGAATCTGCACGGGGAGGTAAATATTCAGCCCGACGCATGGGTACCAAGGGATAGGTGGTATCGCTTGGTGGTTGCATGACTTGGATGGTACGGCGGTCACGTTGGGAATTACCGGAAAACAAAGCAAATACCCCAGCGACTACAATCCCACCGCCAATAGTCAGAGCAGCCCCTCCTACAGCCCAGACAATCCCTGAACTCCACCAAGGAGTATTTGTCGAGGATGCAGTTAGAAATGATGTTTGAGCGCCCGGAGTAGTGGAATTAGGTAGTGGTGGAGTTGTAGCATTAGTCTTTAACTGAGCATTTTGGGAATCAATCACAAACTGCTGATTTTGTACCTGCGCTTTGAGCTGTTCGTTTTCCATTTGCAGGCGATCGCGTTCCATTGTCAGCCGTTGACTTTCCACTCCGCAGTTGGAAGCAGTTGCTGTGGTCAAACCCGGCTGCATTTGCGGGTTTTGCTGCATCCAAGGATTTTGCTGCATATTTTGTACTGGCATTTGCGGGGGAATAGCGACATTGGCTTGTAGGGGATTTCCTCCCCCTTTGAACATTACCAGAGCCGCCAGTCCCGCTATGGCAACCCCACCGATAAATGCCATACTTTCACTCATCGCCCTTCCCCTCTAACAGCCACTGAGATTATCAACATTTGTAACTGATGCACTCTAACATGCATAACAGCAATCTTACTCAAATTTAGTTAAACTGCCCAAGCACATGGGTTAAGCATCGGGTTGGTTTTAACCACCTGATATCTGCTCTTAATATTCAAAACTACATCAGTTAAATTGTCTAGCCGGAACGTCAGGATTTTACAATTCAGGTGGCGATCGCCGCTTTGAGAGCAAAGCAAAATTCACCAATCGCCGTCAATCCCTCTTGGGGATTACCTTCCGCTAATCGGTTAACAAATGCACTACCGACAATTACTCCATCTGCACCCCAAGCGCGGACTTGTTGAGCGTGTTCTGGTTGGGAAATCCCAAACCCGACAGCAATGGGTTTATTTGTCACTTTGCGTAATTGTTGTAATAGTTTTGCGACTCGTGTTTCCATTTGCGATCGCATTCCTGTAACACCAGTGACGCTGACTAAATATATAAATCCTTGAGAAGCCTGTGCAATTGCTTCTATTCGTTCAGGCGAACTTGTAGGAGCTACTAATAAAATTACCTCAATCCCCACTTCCACCGCCGGTACGAGCAGTCCTTCTGCTTCTTCCAGAGGTAAATCAGGTACTACTAACCCCGTGACCCCAGCGGCGGCAATTTTTTTGAGGAACTTTTCAATGCCCCGGTTTAAAATTGGGTTGTAGTAAGTGAACAGTACTATCGGCGCCCGCAAATTAGGAGTCACCCTTGAGAGCATTTCCAGTACCTGCTCTAATGTTGTCCCTTTTTGCAGAGCCCGGGTAGCAGCTGCTTGAATAACCGGACCATCCGCTAAGGGGTCTGAGTAGGGAACTCCCAGTTCAATCATATCCGCACCACTGCGATCAAGAATTTGCAGTGCTTGTGCGGTGGTTGCTAAATCTGGGTCTCCAGCGGTGATAAATGGAATCAAAGCACACTGGGAGTTCCGGGCTAAATTTTCAAAGCAATGGGAAATCGAAGTCATTAGTCAGTCATTAGTCATTAGTCATTAGTTCAGAGTTGGTAGTGACATATCCCGGTTTCCCGCCTACCCGACGCTCATTGCGAACCAATAGAGCGAGGGTTTCCGAGTCCTTGGCTCCTCGTTTCATCGGCTCGGCAACCCGACACCTCCACGATCTCAGTTTTACTTCCGCGTGATGCCCCATCGCAGAAGGATTTGAAGTGAGTTGTATAAACGAGAAAACTTGTGAAGAAATTGCTTTCTACTCCCTATCCCAACCCTTCATCGTACATGACCTGTCTCGTTACAGGTTCAGAGGCATTCGAGTTGAGCAGCAAGGCGGGACGCCCTGAAACACTCTTGCCCACTTTGGCGGGTAGCCCAATTGTACCATACTTGTTTGCAGCCTAAGAGATTGCTCGTCTCGGGGTGGTGTGTGAACCCCTTATCCGCGCCCCAACCGGGACAAC
>JAYKJH010000239.1:0-69522 GCA_035285345.1 Nostocaceae cyanobacterium
TGTTTATGTATAAATATTTATCCTCCCCAAGAAAAGTAAAAGTAAAAAAATGTTCCCTATAAATATTGCTCTACAAGGCTTTACCGCTATATTGATAGTGGGAATCACCAAGCAGTTGCGACAGGATATAGGAATATGTTGCCCAAGAATTAAGTCGCAGGCGATCGCAATCCACAAACATCCGGAATCGAAGTTAGGTTTTGCCTAGAGTTTGCACTGTGTCATTTGTTATTTATACTGAGATGCTCATCAATAATAATCACCAATGACCAATGACGAATGACTCTTGACCAATAACTCTATTAACTGTTTTAACCTATGTTTATTTATTGTCCACACTTGAGCTAGTACTAAAAGCCATAGATATAGCAGGAAGTAAGAAGTTTAAACACTGCGTATTTGATGATTTCTGTTTGCAATTGCCAAAAATCAAGTTAAAATGCTTGCCTCTGGAGGAGCAATATCTGCACCAACTACTACACCCGTAGTTGACTGTAATCCTGGGATAACAATTGGTTCTAGGTGGTTACTTGATTGAGATGCGGATTTTTGTGAAGGGGAATCGCTATCTGGCTCGATTGCTCCCTTGGGAGTAGACTGTTGAGAGAGAAAGGCTAATCCTCCTACAGCACCAGCAACCAGAGCCGTGTAACCTAAGTACAAATGCATGGGACGTAAATCAAATCCACCCGTACCAGCAGAGCCAGCAGCTACAGACTGAGACTGACCCCAAGAAGGTCTAACAGGTTGTATATCTTGTGTCGGTAAGGAAGCAGCTAAAGCCGTACCATCTAATCTCAAAGCATTCCCCAGCAGACGGATAAAGCCTCGGACATAGACATCTTCTGGTAAGCTTTCCAAATCACCATTTTCCAGCGCTTGGATCATATGAACCGGGACGCGGGTGTGGTGATGCAGTTGGATAATTGACAGGGATTGTACCTCCCTTGCTTGACGTAATTGTTGTCCAACATGATGCAACTTTTGTACACGTTCTGCACCTGCTAGCTGTATTTGTGGCTCTGCTGGGGTGATTTTTTTAGGGTGTTGCTTCCATCTCAGGAATGAGCGTTGACGGGTATTTTCTTCTGATACTGTCACTGTAACTGGGGCAGTATTTGCTTGTGGTGGGGGTTCTGGGGTCAAATTATCTGGTTCATTAGGCTGAACTTCCCCAACTTCTACTACCTGATTGTCTTCTTGTGGTTGAGCCGGTGCTGGGTCTGTTAATTCATCTTCAGGTTGGGACTGTTGAGGAATACTCTTAGTTTCTAGATGATGCGTGACAAATTGTTTAAATGTCAACCCAATCGCTTCTCTCCCCACAGCCTTGAGAAGCGCATGAGCTTGTTCAGCAGAATCACCGAGAAAATTCTCTAAATTAGCTAAAACACGACGATAGGTCTTACTACGATGGAGTTTTGCTTCGATTTGTCCCAATATTACACGCAATTCATCTTGAGAAATTTCAATAGTAGGAGAACCAGCAATAGTTAGGGAGTACACAGGTTTCATAGCCATGATCTTAAGAAAGCAATGCATCACTGTGTTCTTTTTTCTAGCTTTCTCTGGGGTTTCCGGGATGACAAATTAATAATTTCCTAACCTGTGTTGCATTAGAGATAAATAATCATTTTTTGGATAAGATGAAATTTTGACTTATATAATTTACAGTAAATATACTGATTTTATTTTTGACTTTAAGCTAAATAAAGAGGATATTTTACGTACAATCCGAGGATAAATTCTCACTTTGGCTTGGTAGTTTATCGACTCAGTTGTTTGTTATTTTTAAAAGTCTAGGTTGATAAATATCTGTTACAAAATTTCATAGCTTATAACCAATGTAGTTAAGTTGTGGCTTTCGTAGCATTTAATAGCTAGCAGTTAACAAGCTCACAACCTAGAGTTTTCTTTCGGTGTTACTCCAGAAAGCGCTGTTGATTTTTCTCACAGGCGTCGATAAATTTAACTTATTGTAGAAACCTGACAGCGCTTCAAGATTGGATACCAGACAAACAATCGTTGATAATCTATTGAGGACAGTTTTATTGTTATTTTCATATTCGCTGATTTCAAACTTAACTTTTAGGTATTATGAAACACAGACAGCCAAAGATTCATTGTATATCTTTTAGCTATTGGTCAATTAGTGATAGTGCTAACATGTAAAGTTTAAATAAAAAACTGAACAATAGTTTAAAACGATACAAGATGTTTGGTAATTTTTAATTAAATCAATATTCAAGAGTACTTTAATAAGTGGGGTGTGACGTGACAGTTTCTAATACCACTCAACAGGAGCAACTCAAAGAAATCGGCAGCTATTTAAAACAAATACGAGAAGAGCAGTCCATAACCCTAGATGAAGTGGCTATCAAAACACGCATTCGTTATGGATTGTTACAAGCTATAGAAGAAGGCGAATTAGAGCAGTTACCGGAACCTGTGTTTATCCAAGGATTTATCCGGCGATATGGCGAGGTTGTTGGCTTAGATGGATGTGCGTTAGCACAAACTTTTACCATAGCACCAATAATAACATCAATTCCCCCCAATGCTCTAGAGGTCGCATCGAGTAATAAATTCCCCGAACGGGAAGTCAGAAAAGAGAATTTAGGAACTGCAAAAGGTAGAGGGATACCTGTTTATGTGTCCCTGTTAATGTTAGTATTAGCTGGGTTAGGGGGTGCTGTTTATCTGTTGAACAAACAACTTAACAAATCAAGCGCCGTAGATGCTGTAACACCACAGCAACCAGCAATTACCCAACTTAACCAAAAAGCAGATAAGCCAACACGAACATTACCCCCACCACCAGCTACAATTCCGACTGCACCGGCAAACAAAACACCAAATCCACCTATTAGCAGCGTATCACCATCACCAATAGCTAAACCGGAAAACAAGCCTGCTAACAGTGTAACCCCATCACCCATAACCTCTGGTAACAACACTACACCGAATAAATCACCGATTAACGTCTCTGTAGATGTTAAAGGTGATTCCTGGGTGCGAGTCGTAGCAGATGGTAAAACAGTATTTGAGGGAACTTTAAGCAAAGGCAAACAGCAAGCTTGGACAGCTAACAAGAAGCTGACTATCCGTTCTGGGAATGCTGGTGCTGTGTACGTCGCTTTTAATCACAAGCAAGCGACAGATCTTGGTAAAGAGGGACAGGTTGAGGAAGTTACCTTCACTCCTGAGCCATAGATGTTAACTTCCAAGGCTCTTATTTCCTCTGTTGAGACTCCCCTAGCTTAACCGATGTTGGGAAATTGTCATCAGAAAAACTTGTGTTAAATTTTAACCTTTGTTATGATTTATTCTTCACTTGGGAGTAAAACTCGGTCATCAAGCTGAGAGTGGGTGCATTGGGCAGTGCCCATAGGTTAATGTCAGGCGGCAGGTTTCAGTATGCATCAAAAACTGTGTAAGGCTGTAAACCTGTAGCTGAGAACAGATGGGGGAGTCATTACAAAGCGGAGCTAGGGTAATGGCTCCCCCCACAATTTTTACAGTTCCATTCCGCAAAGGGGGTAACAGGTCTGAGGTGTGTTAACCATCTACACACAAGCTGTTATTTATGATTATATTAACAGTACTCACCACTCAGAAGAATGGGCGGGGAAACCCCGTCCCTACCGCTAATACTAAATCCGGCTTTCATCACTTCCTGATGCAGCATCCCATCTAAACGACATGTTGATTTGTAGAGACGTTCCACCGAACGTCCCTGGGAAAGACAGGAAGATTGAACAGCCGGATTTAGTTATTATAGTTGTGGCTTTTGCAAATGCCATTGGGTGGCTTGCTCGTAAGCGTAAGCGACTTGGAAAAGTTTTTCTTCTGCCAAAACGTTACCAATTATCTGTAAACCAATTGGTAGACCTTTTTGATCAAACCCACAGGGTATACTGATACCAGGTAAGCCAGCCAAGTTCACGGGAATAGTCATCAAGTCAGTTAAGTACATGCTTAAGGGGTCATTAACTTTTTCCCCGGTTTTAAATGCTGTCGAGGGTGCGGTAGGACAGACTAATACGTCTACTTTTGCAAACGCATTCTCGAAGTCTTGCTTAATAAGCGTCCGGACTTTTTGAGCTTTCAAATAATAGGCGTCGTAATAACCAGCCGACAGGGTATAAGTACCAATCATAATCCGGCGTTTGACCTCCGCACCAAAGCCAGTCGCACGGGTACGAGCGTACATATCCAGGAGATTTTCTGCATCGGGGACGCGGTAGCCATACTTAACGCCATCATAACGCGCCAGATTGGCGGACGCTTCCGAAGGGGCGATGATGTAGTAAGTGGGAAGACCATTGCGGAAGCTGGCACAGGAAATTTCTTGGACTTCGGCACCTAACTCCTGGAGTTGTGCGATCGCTTTGTTTACTACTTGTTCCACTTGGGAGTCCAACCCCTCACCAAAGGTTTCTTTAATCACCCCAATTCTCACCTTACCCTGGGTCTTGAGGTCTGGGATTAAACTGGCGGTGTAGTCAGGAATATTCACTTTTAAACTCGTCGAGTCTTTAGGGTCATAACCAGCGATCGCCTGCAAGAATATTGCTGCATCCTCCACTGTCCGTCCAAATGTCCCAATTTGATCCAAGGAAGATGCAAACGCTACCAAACCATATCGAGAAACTAGCCCGTAAGTTGGTTTGATACCCACCACCCCACAGAAAGACGCCGGTTGACGAATCGAACCCCCAGTATCCGAACCCAGTGCTACTACGCATTCTTCCGCTGCTACTGCTGCCGCTGAACCACCAGAGGAACCACCGGGAACCCGCTCCACATCCCAAGGATTAGCCGTCATATGGAATGCCGAGTTCTCCGTGGAACTACCCATAGCAAACTCATCCAAGTTTGTTTTCCCTACCATCACCGCGCCAGCATCTATCAGTTTTTGGGTGACAGTAGATTCATAGGGTGGGATAAAGTTTTCCAACATTTTGGAAGCACAGGTGGTGGGAAAACCTTTGGTACACATATTGTCCTTGACACCAATCGGTATCCCCGCTAACATGCCAATATCCTCACCAGCGGCGATTTTAGCATCTACAGCACGAGCTGTTTCTAAAGCCCGTTCTCCTGTCACGCACAAGAAACTGTGTAATTTTGGTTCTACTGCTTGAATGCGTAAGAGCGCTTCTTGGGTAATTTCAACGGCAGAACGTTCTTTGCTTACTAGCTGTTGGTGCAACTCGCGTATCGATGCCATGCAGCGTCCTCTTTTTCTCTCAAAGTCCAGATAGTAGTATAGATTAACAGCCTGTAGACACACGCAATTTCACGTCTGTACAGAAACTGATTTTTAGCAAAACTATTCTAGAATAACAAAATTCTCAAATAATATTATTACTATTAAATTCGCCCCCGTCAAAGACGCAAAGATTTTCTTGGCGCTCTTGGCGCCTTGGCGGTTCATAATTAAGGAGCTTAAAACCGTGGTTAAAATCGTTAGCCGTAAATCTTTAGGCACACAGAATGTCTATGATATTGGTGTAGAAAGCGACCATAATTTTGTCATCAAAAATGGGTTTGTAGCTGCCAATTGTTTTAATAAATCCCACTCCACAGCCTATGGTTATGTAACTTATCAAACAGCATATTTAAAAGCAAATTATCCCGTAGAATATATGGCCGCGCTGTTAACTGCTAACAGTGGGGACAGCGATAAAGTCAGAATTTATATTGAAAACTGCACGAAAATGAATATCGAGGTAGAACCACCAGACATAAACCGCTCAGGAGTGGATTTTACCCCCCAGAAAGGGAAAATTTTGTTTGGGTTTTCCGCAGTGCGGAATGTCGGAGAACATGCGATTGAATGTATTTTAGCAGCAAGAAATGAAGGCGTCGAGTTTAAATCTCTGGCGGATTTTTGCGATAGAGTAGATTTACGTGCTGTCAACCGTCGCACTTTAGAAGCTTTAATTAATTGTGGTGCCTTTGACAAAATTAACAGCAACCGCCGGCAATTAATTCAAGATTTAGAATTAGTCTACGATTGGGCACAATCCCGCGCTAGAGATAGAGCAGTGGGACAGGGTAATTTATTTGATTTCTTTGGGGGTGGATTAGATAGTAATAGTAATACCAATTCTACTATTAACTCCTTTGATAGCGCTCCCAAAGCTGACCCAGTAGAAGATTTCCCGGCTCAAGAAAAGCTACGATTAGAAAAAGAATTACTGGGGTTTTATGTATCAGACCACCCACTAAAGCCACTACAAAAATCAGCACGAGTTTTGGCTCCAATTAACCTTTCTCAATTAAAGATACAAAGTGAAAATACAATTTTGTGTGCGGTGGTGATGATTACAGGAGTCAAAAAAGTCATCACCAAAAAAGGCGACCCAATGGCAATTTTACAAATTGAAGATTTAACTGGTTCATCGGAAGCTGTAGTTTTTCCTAAAAGTTATGAAAATATTGGTGGATTATTACAAGATGATGCTCAATTAATTATTTGGGGTAAAGTAGACCGTCGCGACGAACAAACCCAATTGATTGTAGAGGATGTAGAACCCGTAGAAAGAGTACAAATGGTGATGGTACAACTCACACCCCAACAAGCAGCCACGATTGACGAACAACATCGCTTACGGACAATTTTGCAAGAACAAGCTGGCGATCGAGAGAAGGCAAAAGTACCCGTAGTCGCTATTGTACAATCTGGAAGTTCCCGTCAGTTAGTGCGGTTTGGCAAACAATTTTGGGTACAAGATGCTCAAACAGCAACGCAAGCATTAAATAACCTCAGATTTAATGCTCATGTCCAGCGATTAACTGGGGGTTGAGATGTCCCAACTTTACGTAATCTTGAGGAAATATTACTGAGGTGATTTTTTACAAACTCCTTCACTGACTACGCCGTTATAATCCTCAAAAAATCGTATTTAACACTAAAAACAGAACTGTTAATAGTGTTAAATACTACAGATTTTTGGTGAGATGCAACATAATTTCTGTAGGGGAGTAGTTTCTGCACCCTTATACTTGTCGTCTTTCCAAATACAGTACATATGTACTATAATACAGCAATGAGAACTCGCTATGGGTGGTTAAAACCCACTTCCATCAAGCTTTGCAATGAGGGAAGATGAAAGAAAACCAATACAGCAATGACAATCACACATCGGTTAAGATTTTCCTACCAGTGGTTAGGGGTGCAAACATGGAACCTACAGTGATGGAACAACAGCAACAATTTATTGCTGGATGTCAGCGTTTGGTAGCACAAGCTCAACGGATAAATCAACTATCACAAGAGTTAGAAGCGGCGATGTTTGAACTTAAAGCGATCGCAAACTCTCTTAACACTCAAAGGCGCCAGATTAAAGGGAATTCTGTACCGCTCAAGAGTGTCTGTCAATATATGGCTATAGGTCTTCCTTTCGTTGGACAGCAACCCGATGGGTCATTTATCCTAGCCACAAGACCAGTGGATTTATTTCATGCAGAAAAAGAAGCTGCACAGGTAGCGCAAAACCTGCGACATATCAAAAAAACACAAAAATTAACACCATCTGGGAATACAGCCAGGAAAAAAAGAGCCAGCAGGCAAAACAGAAGCTTCCATAACTAATCTAACAGCTTGAGAAATTTTAACAGCAACTGACTTTTTAGTTAGCAGCAGCTATGCTAGTGATTATGGCAATAGTTAGTTGTTGACTGAAATTTCTCCTAGCCCTATTACCATTGCCCGCATCACCAGCCATCTAAAGCTCCCAGCTACATTACTTCGGGGAAAAATCAGCAACAAAACCACAACCGTTGCCATCAGCGGTACGCTTCTGTTCATGGTAACATTTTGCATTAAGAGGTAAATACAGGGTGTTAAAAACACTGATTGTTTTTGCCATTGGTTTCTTGCCGTCGCTGTATTCCCTATGGATGATGCGTAAAACCCAAGCACGCACACGCTCCCAGCTTAGGCACGCTAGTATGACTTCTCCAATGGTAAGAATTAGGCAAAGTACTGTTGCTACTTCCTCCGAACGTTACTACCTAGAGGGCGTGGGTTACTTAATTGGTGACATTAGCTGCCAGTATAATGCTCGCTCTGGCTATATCCGCTGTGCGGTCAACCCGGAAGGACCCTGTGAGGGTTGTCGTTATTATGAGCTACGAGAAAATTCGTAATTCATAATTGGTAATTTTTTTCAGGGGAATTGCCAATCAGGAATTATCAACTATCGAGTTGATAAATGTGGTTTTAAGTCTGATAAATTAGTAGCGAATACAATTCGTAAATACACAAATAAAGTCATCATGCCAGACTTTATAGCGCTTCCCACGCTCGTGAGGTATGGCAAGAAAGAATTAACCGCCGATGGAAGAGGATGGACGCTTTCTTAAGCCGATAAATTTGTACCTCAGTAGACTAGGAAACGCTATATCTGTTGTGCTAATTCCTAGATAATACACAATCTTGAATTGGAAATTTCATTTATTCATGCATTCTCATATACCTTCATCTTGGCAAACAATTATTGCTGCTGAATTGAAAAAACCCTACTTTCATAAACTGCAAAATTTCCTAGTTCAAGAAAGACAAACCCAGACTATTTACCCAGCACCAGAGCATGTTTTTTCTGCCCTAGAACTAACAGCCTACGAGCAGGTAAATGTGCTTTTATTAGGACAAGACCCGTACCATGATGATAACCAAGCCCACGGTTTATGCTTTTCCGTTCAACCAGGAATTAAACCACCCCCTTCTCTGGTAAATATTTTTAAAGAATTGCAAGCTGATATGGGGTGCAAAACTCCCAATAATGGTTATTTAGTATCCTGGGCAAAACAAGGTATTCTTATGCTTAATGCTGTGTTAACTGTGCGGGCACATACACCTAATTCTCATAAAAATCAGGGCTGGGAAACCTTCACCGATGCGGTGATTAGTAAGGTAAATGAGAAACCAGAACCAGTGGTGTTTGTGCTGTGGGGTGCCTATGCTCAGAAGAAGCTGAAATTAATTGATAACGCTCGACATACAGTCATTCAATCTGCCCATCCTTCGCCTTTATCAGCACGTAATGGCTTTTTTGGTAGTAAGCCCTTTTCACAGATTAATGCCGCTTTACGTCGTGCAGGGAAGCCGGAGATTGATTGGCAAATTAGGGATATTTAATTATTAGTATTCAGCATTTATAGCAGTCCTACATCATTCTTGAGAAATTAGATACCCGACTTCTTAAAAAGTCGGGTATCTGAGGATTTACATTCTCATTACTAGAGTATGCTGTTAAGATGTGATGAATAAGGAATTTTGACAGGACTAACACAAGTGTCACAACAAAAAATCTAAATTGATGCTTGTACTAAGCGCTGAAGCGCTTAAAATTAGCACTGAAGTGCTTACTACAAACATTAAGAATTAAAAAATACTTAAATCTAGTTTATTTATCCTGATAGAAGATGACATGTCAATCTATTTTTATAGTCAGCTTGAGAATCCTTACGGTTGCTTCTCTAACTTCTCCCCCCACGGGTTTGAACTAGATGACCTATATTGGCCTACCAGCGAACATTATTTTCAAGCCCAAAAATTCATTGGTACACCCCATGCTGAACAAATTCGACTTGTAAAAACTCCCAAGGATGCAGCCAGAATGGGAAGAGATAGAAAGCGTCCTCTACGTCAAGACTGGGAACAAGTAAAAGATGAGATTATGCGAAAAGCGGTGCTACGTAAATTTGAAACCCATACTGACATCCGCGAAATTTTACTTGCTACAGGTGATGAATTAATTGTGGAAAATGCTCCCGGTGATTATTACTGGGGTTGTGGTAAAGATGGTAGCGGTAAAAATATGCTAGGGATTATCTTAATGGAAGTCCGAGCAATACTTCGTTAAACCTCTCACCTAGCAGCCTATTTTCATAGATAAAATCACGGGATAATTTTTTCTGATATGTACTTATCTTGCGTAGTAATACTGGTTTATAGTTATAATTGCTGAATATTCAGCAATTATTTTTTACTATTTATATTTGTTAAAAAAAACTGAATTAAAGCCGTAATAATGCGGATAAAGCTGTAAAAACCGTAATTTAAAGTCCCCATCAAAAGTTTCCATTAAAAAGACAAATACTCCTGTTGTTTTCTCGGAAAATTGAATAAAAGTGAAAGTGCTTTTATACTTTTGGGAATACTAACGCCATGACCGAGTTTAGGGACTCGAAGATGTTCAACAGCGTTAGCAATCCGCAATCACAAAATCTACTTTCCTTAAAACTATCAATTCCAGATTTGATGGACAGCGAAAGCTGCACGCTCGATCAGCCTCTGGAGGATAGTTTATCGACAGCAGTAGTACCAGAAGACAACAACAGCTTATTAGCAGCAACCAAGCTGATGCGACAAGGCTTGGCGAATCAGCAATGTGGTAAATTAGATGCTGCTTTGGAATTATTAAAAGCAGCCAGGGCAATTTTGCAAATAGTCGGTGACACCCATAAACAAGCACAAGCTCTTTCTTATTTAGCACTAGTAGCTTATACCCAAGGAGATTACTTAGATGCTGTTACTTACTCAGAAGATTGTTTATGCTTGGCAAGGAGAAATTCCGACTGGAGGCTGGTGGTGCAAGCACTTTCCCACTTGGGTAATTCTCACAGGCATTTGAATAACTATTTACAAGCAATTGAAAGTTTGCGAGAATGTTTGCAAATTGGCAAACGAATTCAAGACTTTCGTTCTCAAGTAGCGGCATTAAATAATCTCGGACTCGTTTATAAAGCTTTGGGTGACTATCAAAAAGCTATTGAGTATCAGCAACAAAGTCTGGTAATTGTTAAACAAATGCAAGATAAATGGGGACAAGAGCAAGTACTGAAGAATTTGGGCAATTCTTGCTATGCTTTGGGCGATTTCAACAGAGCGATCGCCTACTACGAGCAAGGTGTTAATGTGGCGCTTTCACTTAACAACTACCGGGGTGCTATTCAAATACTGAAAAATTTGGGCAATGCTTGCTATGCTTTAGGTAATTATGAAAAAGCTCTGACCCATTACGAGCAGCGTTTGCATTTCAGTAAGCAACTCAAAGACCGACGTAGTGAGGAACAGTCTTTGAGCAGTTTAGGCATTACTTATGAAGCGTTGGGAAATTACGTCAAAGCCATAGAATACTACGAGCAGCGTCTAGCTCTAGCTAGGGAATTGAAAGATCCACACAGTGAAGAACAAGTCCTAACTTATTTAAAGCTTGCTTGCTGCACTTTAGGTGATTATGGCAAAGCAATGGAATACATTCAGCAGCGCTCTCGATTAGTCAATGAGCAATACATCAATTTTTAAGTCGAGATTTAAGATTTGGGCAAAGCGGATTTTCTCCAGCAATCCCAAATCCTAAATTAGCATGGGAACAATCAACTATTCCCCTCGACTGAAAATCGAGGGGTTTGTACAATTCAAAATTCAAAACTTTTGTGTTCCCAGCCAGTCTTGTTGTTGCTGAAGATAACTCAGAGCTTCTTGTGTTTCCACTTGGGGAAATGCAGCATAAAAATTACTGACACTATAAAATACTTCGGGTGTAGCCAAGACAATTACGCGATCGCCTAATTTTTCCAACCATTGTAGTAAATTCAGTGGCGCTACAGGGGAACAGAGCCAAATTTCTGCGATCGCTTGCTCCCTCAAGGCACAAGCAGCTACTGATATAGTCATACCAGTGGCAATACCATCATCAACCAAAATTGCGATCGCACCTTTGGGATTTACTTGTGGACAAGCAGGATTGAATTGTATTTGTTGCCGTTGGGCTTTTTTCATCGCTGCATTCAAAGCCGCTTCACGAATTTCCCAGCTTTGTTTGTGATCCCATTTTCCCTCGTGATTCCAGAGTGCTTCTCCTGATGCTGTAACTGCACCAATTGCTAACTCTGGGTTTTCTGGGTGACTAATCTTTTTCGCCACTAATACCGTCAACGGACAAGCTAGCAGCCTTGCTACAGGTGCTGCTACGGGTAGTCCCCCCCGTGGCAATGCATAAACTATAGTAACTGGCTCTATACCCAGATGTGTCCTTTTCTCGGATAAATTAGCTTGTACCACTTTTGCTAGTTCTTCACCAGCTTGGGTACGATTCGCAAATAACGGGGAAGGTAACATAAATATTTCCCCCTGGAGATGAAAGTATTTTTTATCGCCAACAGGTAATGGGTAATTGTCCCCATCCCCTATTGTTTGCTTTTATGATGACTGATTTTTTGCTCGCCAACCCAATATGATTATTTTTTTTAACAGCATAATTCCCAGTCATTTAGTTACAATTGGGGAGTTTGTGCTTCTGCCGTCATCTTCATTTTCATGAGTAGCGACAACCAACTCAGTCTGTTTGACGATGCTAGCTTTAACGAAAAAGAACTGATACCCAGCAACGCCAAAATTCCCATTCCTGCTGGTACTTACGCCACAATGGACGAATTAGCAGTCCATTGCAATCAATGTCACCGCTGTGGTTTGGCAGCAAGTCGCACTCAAGCTGTCATCGGACGAGGGAACCTACAAGCACCAATTATGATTATTGGTGAAGCACCAGGACAAACAGAAGATCAAACTGGGCTGCCTTTTGTCGGTAAATCAGGACAGTTGTTGGAAAAAATTCTCGCTTCTGTAAATCTAGATACAGAAAAAGATGTATTTATCTGCAACATAAATAAATGCCGACCGCCAGATAACCGCACACCCATAACGGAAGAAATGGCAGCTTGTAAACCCTATTTATTAGAACAAATTCGCTTAGTAGACCCGAAAATTATTCTTTTAACTGGTGCCACAGCAGTCAAAGGCTTGCTTGGGGATACACGAGGGATTACAAAAATCCGTGGACAATGGTTTAGCTGGGAAGGACGGCTGTGTATACCAATTTTCCACCCCTCCTACTTATTGCGGAATCCTTCACGGGAACGAGGTAGCCCGAAATGGTTGATGTGGCAAGATATTCAAGCCGTGCGGGCTAAGTTAGATGAAATCCGGAGTTTTTGAATCTCTAACTTTCGGATACATTATATCTGCAACTTCTGAAGGGTGTTATCTATTTTTCACTAGTGCAACCTTAATACATAAGCAAAATTGCTGAATATTAAAAAGCACAGGGGAACAATCATGCCCGACGACGTAATAAACAAAAACCTGCCAGAAATCGACCCAACAGAGATTGAAGATTCCAGAACTATTCTAGCCAGTGAACATGGACCTTTTCTGGAAAAAGTGATGGTCAAAGGTGGATTTGCAGACCCCTATGATGCTAGAGACTTTACTGAAGTCGTGTTTCGTGTGATGCGCGACTTAATGACCACAGAAGCCGCAGATAATGTTAAAGCAGAATTGCATGAAGAAGTTCTGCATACAGATGAGAAAGCACTGCAGATGGAAATTGCCGAACTTTGGAAAGATACTAATCCCATCGTCGGATTTTTGAGTCGGGTACGTCCACCTTGGCAAGGTCCAGAACCCTTTAAGATTGATTCTGACCGCTTCCTATTCCGATGTGCCAATGAGGGAGGATTAGCACCGACCATCGAACGAGAACAGGCTGTAGAAGCAGTATTTTCTGCCACCAAAGATGAACTTTCCCCTGAAAGAATTCAGGAAATTTATAGTTGGCTTCCTGACAAAGTGCGCCAACTTTGGCAAGAGGCTTGAATAATTGGTAATTCGTAATTATTATGCTTTCAATTACGAATTTGGGAAGACGTTATTTAGAACGTCTCTAAAGATTTGAGGTTACGTACAAAGACCCCAAGCATTGATATTTGATGCTTGGGGCACTTTTTTTATGTTTTGCGATTCTTGTGAAGAATGGGAGCAAAAAATAGACGATCGCGTCACCGCTCTGTATCGACTGTAGGAGAATAGAGAAAAGAATAACCTCACCTAAAGAATCAACATTTCGCTCTTTTTTTGCGTAAGTCCTAATTCTATTATCCTGACCTTTTAGTCACTTGCGAGCCAAATGATAAAGAAAGGTACTTTAAAATCTATCCCACTTTAATTGTGGAGGTGTTATCAAATTCAACTAAAACTACAGACAAGCGAGAAAAACGTATTAATTGCATATTTTTTACATGGTCTACTTTGGTTAAGCCATCGGTTTTCGGATTAAATATCCGATAATCTCCGACCCAAAAATTCTGAGTTTTAGGATTTACACTGGTATCAAAATTATCTAATCTTTATGTGTGAAGCATCACCTACCCTCCAAGGAACTGGTATTATGAAGTACTCGATTACTGCCTGGGGATAAATCTGAAGCAGCTAGCTACTGGCAACAGATAAACGGTGAAAATCAAAGCTAAGGGGGTTAATATTTATTTCATATTTTTTTGTAAATAACACAAATACGGCTGTTTTGAAGTTAGTTGTGATTTGAATCACAAAGTTTTGATGAAGAGATCACAATTCACAATAAGTAATTATCACAGCCGACTGTTGTTGACAATCACTACATATAAAAGTGAAATCACTGAAGATATATGATATGGAGTTAACAACAGAGCCAATGTCAAGCAAGTACAACTTTTCTTACATCCCCAAAGTCAAAGTCTCGGTTCACAAACTTGCAGAGAGAATGTTTGCTTTTCGCCAAATCAGCAGACTGGATCAACAACTCTTCATGTCGGCACTGCTGTCCAAAGATACTCTTGAACCCTCCGAGCAAAAGTTGGTTGATCAAGTGTTCGAGGGTTTAAAAAATGGCTGGCTGCGAGTTGTGGATTAAGACCAATACCAATATAGTTCTGGGTGCAGATATTTTTGATAAAGCTATCTTGAAGTTTGAGCTTTTTATTTTGAATTTTCATTCACTAAGTCCAAGCGCGGTAGAAACTACTTTCCTCCCAAATAGCAGCAGTGCGTTCTTCCACTGCTGCTATTTGCTGATCACAGAGGGGTTGGAAATTCCGCGCTACGTTGACGTTAGATTCTAATTGTGTCGCTGTCTCTGCTGCAATCACACAAGTGTGAACTCCTGACTGCGATAGGGTGTATCCCAAGGCTTGTTCCATACCTTCCAGACCACCTGGTCGAAACAACTTTCCGTAAGCAGGTACTTTCATAGCTATCACACCGACATTTTTTTGTACAGCCACGGGTAAGACTGAGGGGATGAAAGGACGGGGGTGGTGTTTGTCAACAGCGTTGACTGGTATCAAGGTTGTGTGGAAAGGATAGCGCCGCAACCCTTCAGCAATTACCGCTGGTTCATGGTGTCCGGTAATGCCAGCAAAGCGCACGATTTTTTGCTCTATCGCTTCCTGGAAAGCTTTAATTGCTCCGGATGAACTAAATATAGTGTCTAGTTCCTCTGGGAAGGAAACGTGGTGTAATTGCCATAAATCTAGATAATTGGTTTTGAGGCGTTTTAAAGAACGTTCTAACTCAAACCAAGCACCATCCCTATCTCTCGCGGCTGTTTTACTTGCGAGGAAAAGCTTAGACCGATGGGGTGGGAGAACTTTACCTAAATATTCTTCACTCGGACCATAGCTAGCTGCAGTGTCAAAATAGCGGATACCAAGTTGCAATGCTCGTTCGATAATTGCCACAGCATCCCTTTGTTTACCTTCCCAAGATAGGGGAGTTTGTCCCGCACCTCCTAACCCAAAAATGGGGACTTTGACTCCGGTGCGTCCCAGTACTCGTTCTGGGATGGTAGAGGGGGGTGTAGCGGTGTTGCTAGTATGTTGTTGCAAAGTTGTTCCTCCGATGATACCACCAGCGACAGCAGCGCTAGTAATCAGGAAATTGCGCCGCGTTGTTTTGTCTGTCATGATTTGCAGTATCCTCATTCCTTACTCAACAA
Organism: Nostocaceae cyanobacterium; assembly: GCA_035285345.1. GTDB lineage: Bacteria > Cyanobacteriota > Cyanobacteriia > Cyanobacteriales > Nostocaceae > JAYKJH01. The sequence continues at coordinate 15,834 of JAYKJH010000239.1, forward strand.
TTCTGGCAGTTCTTCCCCGGTGATAGCATTTTGGGAATATCCATCAGCTACATCTTTAATCACACCAGCCACAGGGACAGCAATCACTAGTCCCAATAAACCCCCGACATAAGTTCCGAGTAACAAAGAAATTAACACCCAAATAGGTCGCAAGCCAGTAAATTTACCTAACAAACGCGGTGCGATCGCTTGGTCGATTAACTGGTCAATGACTACAGATGTAGCTAAAACTTTTGTTGCTAACCAAAAGTCATGGGTAGCAATTATTAAGGTAATTAATACCAGACTAACGACATCACCAAAGGGAATCAAACTCAACAGTCCCGCACTCAAACCAAACAGTAAACCAAACGGGACTTGGAAAAATAAAAATACTACAGTCAGCGATAGTCCCATCAATAAAGCCAGAGCTACCTGACCGATTAAGTAGTTTTGGAAGTTTTGTTGAATATCAGTTTCTAACTTACCAAAACTGGAGGGTAATTTCTTGAATAATCCCTGCCAAATCCTTTTCCCATCTACCAATAGATAAAAAGTCAGTACTATTGTAATTAACGCTTCGGAAATGCTATCTAGAGTATCTATTATAAGTTGAAAAAATTTGTCGCCAAAATACTTTACTTCATCTGGTAATTTATCTGTCAATTGATTAGTTACATGGCTCAAATCAATTGGTATCCTTTGGTTGTCAAGCCAGATATTCAAATTTTGGAGTTTTTGTTCACTAGATTCAATCCATTGAGGTAGTTGATGAATCATTTGATTAAACTGTTCTAGGACAATCGGAATTACAGTGATACCGAACCCTAGGACAATTATCAAAGTTGAAACAAAAACTATTCCGACAGCGTAACCGCGTTGAATTCCCCGCTTTGACAACACTGTTACTGGGTAGTTCAAAATAAATGCTAGTAAACTTGACAAAACAAAAGTTGTAATCAGTGGCTGAAAATATTGGAAAACCTTAAATCCTAACCAAGCATTGAGAAATAGTAGGGGAAACAACAAGGTTGTAATTAATAATTGCAGGAGTTTTGTCAGGGATATATTCATTGGAAAGTAATGACAATATTTATTGGGTTTTCCACTAAAAATTTTCTCATACTGAGTAACATTCACAGCTAAATCTTGCGATAATTACCTGTTCATAGCCCAGACATCTCCCGCAAGATAGACAATGCCAAGATAAAACTCTAGATAGGGAAAATAAGAGTTTTATTATGTAAAGTTAAATTTAACGTATATAACATAACAGTTTGTCTATCTTTTGCCAGAGTATAGTAAGATTTAAAATGAAAATATTTGATTTTAAGATTACCAGTAAAAATCAATCTTGCCAGGGAACAGCCATGAGAAAGCAATTTTTGAGTATCCTGGGACTTTTAGCATCTATCATCAGCTTAGGTAGCCCAGTCTATGCCCAGACACCAGCAACTACCGCTTCAGAAACCGAGAACGTGACATTATCTGGTAACTCTTTAGTGGGAATTGAACAAAGAAGTATTAAACAAGACTACAGAGTAGTATTTCCGGAAGGCACAACTGAAAATCATTCCCGTCAGGAATTGACACAAGAGAATCAAACAAATCGCCCGAATGTGTTGCCATTGTCTCCGGAAGCCGAATTAATTGTCAACGAACCCTTAGTACTGCCTAATACTCCTATACCAATGGAAAATACTGATTATTTTCACGGTAAGGATAAAGTGCAATTGCAGCTTAATTTGGGAGAATAAATTAAGGACGAGGCATGTGTAGAGAAAAGTTACAAATTTTGCCACTATCTCGACACAATTACTTCGACCTTATTAAATATTTGCAACAAAAATAAGGATTCTCAGGGAAGCACCTGAGAATAACACCCAAACCTGCAAGACCCCTAGCTAGGTACGACTTTAATTTCGACTTGCGCTGTAACTTCAGAATGAAGCTTAATTTCAGCTGTGTAGCTACCAAGCTTGCTGATATCAGGAATGGTAATACCGCGACGATCCACTTCTTGATTAGTGGCTGCTTGAATAGCATCTGCGACATCTTGGGTAGTAACAGTACCGAAAATAGCTTCGCCTTCACCAACTTGCTTAGCTATGCTAAAGCTAGCAGCTTTTTCGAGTATGGCTTTTTGTCCAATAGCCTGTTGCTTGAGTTCTTCTTGACGCTGACGCTCTAGTTCCCGACGACGTTCTACTTGCTTGAGAATACCAGCAGTAGCATGAACTGCTATATTTTTGGGAAGTAGATAGTTGCGAGCATAACCAGGAGCGACTTCCACCAAGTCTCCAGATTTACCCAACTTCATGACATCTTGGTTTAAGACTAACTGCACACGTTTCGCCATTGTTGTTGACCTTATATCTCAATCGTGTTGATTTTAGGAGGATAGTTCAGCCCTTATAGCTGTATCCGCAAAACTTTAGATTATAGCTTAGAACTTACAGATATTAACGTTCCAGAGCGTGCGATCGCAACTGATTAGTGATTAGTGATTAGTCATTCCCCAGTCTCAGCGTCCCCTAAAACCTATCCTTCATCCCTCGTAACCTTGCAAAGGTTTGCACTGGGTCGCGACTTTTGACAGCTAATTGTAATGTTGGCTCTGAGTAGCGCAAAAAGGGATTGGTTTGCTTTTCCACCCCTAATATGGAGGGTACGGTAGCTACAGCGCGACTACGAGCAGCCTTGACCTCCTCAAACCGGCTTTGTAAGTCCGGGTTATTAGCATCGACGGTGAGAGCAAATTGGAGATTTTTCAAAGTATATTCGTGGGCGCACCAGACATGGGTATTATCAGGGAGGGCGCGTAACTTATTCAGCGAATCTACCATTTGGGTTGGTGTTCCTTCAAATAATCTGCCACAACCACCAGCAAATAGGGTATCCCCACAGAATAAATCTCCCGTTTCTCCTGGTTCGGGGGGATGAAAATAATAGGCTATGTGAGCGCGAGTGTGTCCGGGAACGAAGAAAACTTCGGCGGTTCTATCACCAAACTGGACGCGATCGCCTTCTTTTAAATACACCTGCTGTCCGGGAATTCTCCCCTTATCTTCTGCACCACCATAGACTTTTAGTTGGGGAAATTCTTGAATTAGCTGCTTATTACCACCCACATGGTCGGAATGATGGTGAGTGTTAAAAATTGCCACCAAATCTGCACCTAGTTCTTTCAGACACCGCAGCACTGGTTCTGCTACTGCTGGATCGACGACAGCGGCAATGTTTTGCTGTGGCTCACATAACACAAAGATGTAATTATCCGATAGAGCCGCTAGACGGATTACTTGCATTTGCTGTCTTATCCTGATAGGAGACTTGAGGATTTTTTACAATCTCTAATTATAACTTTATTTTTAACCATCTTCAGACAGATGTAATTCTAGTTATACACATGCTATATAGGTTTAAAAAACTATTACTTTATAAAATAAGTAGTTTTTCTGAAAATTTTACTAATAATTTGTCTAAAATTTAACTGAATTTCACAAATCAATAATTTTGCTTTCAAGATTTTAAGTAAAATTTCTCTACTACAAACTTGTATTTTTATTAATGAAATATACCATAAAATTGCTGATTCGTATTAATTTGATTTTCGTTATAATAGAAACAAATAATTCATTATTAAATTATTTTATTTGCCTTATTAAGTGGATGGCGATTATAGATCATAGGCTCAAGGAAATCGTGATGTTTCTTAACTAACATTTATTGAATAGGGTAAATCTGAGATTATTATGCTAGTAACACAAGAAAAACCTGTTTAAATTTTATCTAGTAAGGAAGAATTAAAAGATGGCTCCACTTGTATCATTGATTATAAATTGTTTTAATCAAGGACGTTATCTTGAGCGGTCAGTGAAAAGTGTATTATCGCAGAAATTTACTGATATTGAATGTTTAATTGTAGATGATGGCTCTACTGATAATACTCGTGAGGTAGCAGAAAAATTGATGAGTCTTGATCCACGAGTTAAATATTACTTAAAAGAAAATGGGGGACTCCCGGCTGCCAGGAATTTTGGGATTAAACAGGCTCAAGGTGAATGGATTCAATGTCTAGATGCGGATGATTGGATTCATGAAGATAAAATTCAATTTCAGTTAAATCATATTCCGGAATTTGGCAAGGAAAATATTGTTTTTTATTGCGACTACGAACGAGTAATTATCGATAAATCAGAAAAGATTGTTGATAGACAAGAGAATATTATTGGTTCTTTAACCAGCGACCAATTTATTCAACGGTTACTAATCCCTGATTTTCTGGCTGGTACACCCCATCCTGCATTACAGCAATGTATGTTGATGCACAGAAGTATTTTTAGTACACATTGCTGGGATGAAAGATTGAAAGCCTTGGGTGATAGGTACTTTGCAGTCGATATTTTAAGGAATGGTGTAAAGTTTATTTATACCCCTATGGTAGGGGCTTTTTATACAAAACATCAGTCTAATAGAACGAATAATTGGTCTTACATGAAGAACTATTATCTGTTATTCTACGAGACTGTTTACCAGCATCATCAAGAATTAGCTAAATTATGTCCTCCGGGGACAAATTATTTGTTGGAAGAAAGTATCCGCGAAAAAGAGGAAGATAATTTTAATCGCTTAGTAAAAATCGCCCAACCTCCTTTTGAGATTTGCGACAAAAAAATCCATTTACATCAAGTATTTCTAGTGAAGTTATTTTACGTAATCAGGCTAATGCTACCGAATTTTATTCTTTATGAGAAGTACCGAGGTCCCCGCTCGAAAAAACTCATATCTCTGTTCTCCCAACTGCTGCACTTGAAAGCTAGTCACTCATAGGGTGTTGTATATTTCCTGGGTAGCAAATACAATATAAAGGGATGTTGTATCATTCTGCCATCTATTTGCAATCATTACCCATTACCCTATAGATGAATAACTACTTATTTATTGACAGAAAATATTTACTACCCAGGATTTGGTCAAATAGGGAATTAGAGAAAATATCTCACCTATTTTCTGGCGATATTGTGAATGTGAGTGGATGGCAAGATTTGGATAAGGAAGGGAAACATTACAAGGATTATTTTGTCAATGCCAACAGCTACACAATTACCAATTATAAATCAGAAGCCAGAGGTATTCAAGGGTACGAAAATGAAATTTTTATTGATTTAGAAAAAGAATTGCCATCAGAATTAGTGAATCGTTTTGATGTCGCCTTTAATCATACAGTTTTGGAACATATTTATGATATTAATACAGCTTTCAAAAATTTATGCTTAATCAGTAAAGATATTGTCGTAATAGTTGTACCTTTTTTACAGCAAATGCATTCTCATTATGGCGATTATTGGAGATTTACACCATTAACAATCAAGAGAATGTTCGAGGATAATGGTATGTCGCTTTTGTATTTATCTTTCAATGGTCACAAAAATGCATCGGTATATATATTTGCTGTTGCAAGCAAGAATCCTTCTCAATGGCAAGATAAACTTTCTCAAGAATTTTCCTATGTAGAACCTGAGCCACCGGGAGATGGGTTTGAATCTTATATAGGTTGTCATGCTATTCAAAATCATTTTTATGCAATAGCTAAGCATTATAATAAAATAACGAGTAGTATTTCCCAAGCAGCAAGACACTATTATGGCAGAATGAAAGTAAGACTAAAAAGCTTAGTGATTAAAGAATAAATATTGGATTATTTTTGGATAAAAATTGATTAATTTGGAAAATAAGTAATAATAAAATTAATTGTGAATTTAATGACAAATCTCACAAATTTGAAAGTTTCCTTAGTTGTTAGTGACCTGTCTGGCGGTGGTAGTGTCAGAGCTTTTTTATTAGCACAAGTTCTCAAAAAGCTTAATTATAAAGTAGAAATTGTCGGCTTTTTGTTCGGGAAAGAATTGTATGCTATTCCTCCTGATGGTATTGAGGTAATTGCTGTTAATGGTAAGATTTATCCAGAATTTTTCAGTAATGCTCAAGAACTTTTAAAAAAAATAAATGGAGACATTATTTACGCGGTTAAACCTAAGCCTAGTAGTTTTGGACTGTCTCTTTTAAAGAAATTCAGCAGTAGGCGTCCTTTATTATTAGATATGGATGACTGGGAATTGAGTTGGTATGGTGGATTTGAATGGAAATATCATCCTAGTCCTAAGCAATTTTATCGTGATATTTTCAAGCCTAATGGTGCGTTAAGAAATCCTGACAATCCGCTTTATATTAAGTGGATGGAAAGCTTTGTAGGGTTAGCGAATGCAATCACGATAGATACTCAATTTCTGCAAGACCGTTTTGGTGGTGTTTATTTACCTAATGGTAAGGATACTACCATGTTTGACCCCACTAAGTACGATTCCCAAACCAGCAGAAGGCGTTATGGCTTGGCTGACTATCGTATTTTAATGTTTCCGGGAGCGCCACGACCGCATAAGGGGGTAGAAGATGTTTTGATGGCGTTAGATATTTTAAATCAGCCAGATTTGAGACTGGTAATTGTCGGTGGAAGTCCTTATGATGACTATGACGATCAACTAATAGCAAAATGGGGACGTTGGATTATTAAGTTACCTAAATGTCCAGTGGAACTAATGCCTGAAGTTGTTAGCGCTGCTCACGTTGTGGTAGTTCCCCAAAGAGATAATATAATAGCTCGTGCCCAATTTCCGCTCAAGTTAACCGATGGGATGGCGATGGCTAAGCCTGTATTGTCAACTAAAGTAGGAGATATTACGGAAATTTTAGGTGAAACGGGTTATTTAGTTGACCCAGGATGTCCGCAGCAAATAGCCGAGGAAATTCAGGGTATATTTGATGATTTAGATGCAGCAAATGAGCGGGGGAGTAAAGCAAGAGAAAAATGTGTAGAAAAATATAGTTTAGAGGCGATGGCGTCTATTTTAGAGCAGGTAATTGAGGGGTTATAATTACAATATTTTGGCTTTTAGCTTTTTTTAATAACCACAGAAACAATGAAAATTTAGAGGTAATAAGTTTGCCAATATTTCGGAATTACTTATGATAGATATAGTTATTTTTTGGGGTTTCTTTATTTTACCACGGTATGTCTACCCAAAAGTTACTCTTAAAATTTGCTAAACCGTATCCAGGGTTGATTTTCCTGACAATTTTGTTAGGATTTTCGGGGGCTTTATTTAATGGCGTAGGAACGGCTTTGATTGTCCCGGTAATTCTCCGAATTGTGGGACAAGAAGTGGATTTTAAAGGCGCTCCTCCCATTATTCAAGCAATTATGTCTCCCTTTGAGAATATCCCAGAAAATAACCGTTTAATGGTGATGACTGGGGCAATAATTTGCACAATTTTTTTTAAAAATTGTGCAAATTATGCGAGTACTTTAGCATCTAGTTCGCTATCGCGCATGTTGACATCAGATATGCGGGAAGCAGGATTAAAGTTACTCCTAGAAATTGACATAGCTTATTACACCAAGATGAAAGTTGGTGATTTAATAAATCGCCTTGGTGGAGAAATTTCTCGTGCGGCAAGTGCTATAGGTAATGCAATTAAGTTAATTATAGTAGTAATTACAATTCTAGTTTTAGTTGGATTGTTGCTGTCAATTTCATGGCAGTTAACGGTTGCTTCGACGATTTTATTGTTTTTAGTGACGTTAATTAATCAGTATGCTATTTCCCGCTCGAAAGATTTTGGCAAACAGCTATCAGAAATGTCAAAAGCTTATTCAATTACGGTGCTGGAGACACTCAGCGGGATTCGTCTGGTAAAGTCAACAGGTAATGAAGAAAGAGAATATCAACGAATTCAAAAATTAATTCGCGAACGGGAAAAAGCAGAGTTTAAATCTCAAGTTCATTCGGAAGCGATTGCACCAGTTAGCGAGGTGACAGGGATTGTTGCATTAATATCAATTGTCTTTTTAGGCAGGACTTTTTTTGCAGACCAAATAGCTTCTCTATCAGCGGTTTTGCTGACATATTTATTAGTTCTATTTCGGTTATTACCTTTTATTTCTCAATTAAATACTTTGCGGAGTAGTTTTGCGAATACTTCCACTAGTGTTGATTTAGTAACGGATTTTTTACGTCGCGATAATAAGCCGTTTATGAGCAACGGTAAGCAGCCATATATAAAATTACAAGAGGGAATACATTTTCAGAATATTTCTTTTGCTTACCCTGGTCAGGAACATATGGTATTGAAAAAGGTAGATTTACATTTACCACGTGGTACAACTTTAGCTTTGGTTGGTGGTTCTGGTGCTGGTAAATCTACTTTGGCTGACCTTTTACCGAGATTTTATGACCCGATTTCTGGTTGTATTAGTCTCGATAATCAAGATTTGCGTTCTTTTGACTTGAAGTCCCTGCGTAGCGCTATGGGAATTGTGAGTCAAGATACGTTTCTATTTAATGATACTGTAGAAAATAATATAGGCTATGGACGACCGGGAGCGACATTTGCAGAAGTTGAAGCAGCAGCAAAACGGGCTAATGCTTATGAGTTTATTATTAAATTACCCCAAGGATTTGAAACCATCATAGGCGATCGCGGTGTAATGTTGTCGGGTGGACAGCGACAAAGATTAGCGATCGCACGTGCTTTGCTCCAAGACCCAGAAATTTTGATTCTCGATGAAGCGACGAGTGCTTTAGATACAGTTTCGGAAAGATTAGTCCAAACTGCTCTGGATGATTTGAGTCGCGATCGCACTACCCTGGTAATTGCTCACCGACTTTCTACAGTGCAAAAAGCTGACCAAATTGCTGTGTTAGATCAGGGACATGTGGTTGAGGTAGGAACCCATGAGGAACTATTGCACAAGGGAGGCTATTATTCTCGCCTTTATCAAATGCAATTTACTGAGCGTCATGAAGATTTTACCACAAGCCATCAAACCTTTCTCCGCACTGCTCACGAAGTCCGGACGCGGCTAAATTCGATGATTGGTTTGCTACAGATGTTACTGGATGATATGGTAGAAAGTCCGGAAGAAAGACACGAGTTAATTACAGAATCTTACAATTGTGCTGGGAAAATTCTCAACTCAATTGAGTTTTTTGAAGATAGCGTTAAATTACACTTACGCTTGCAACCAACGTCTTTTTCTGAACCGGAAATTGGCTTAAATAACTCCCAAGAAGACTTTATTCGTATCTCCCATGAAATTCGTACTCGTCTTAATCCAATGTTAGGTTTTTTGGGGTTACTTGTAGATAATATGGTGGAAAATGTTGCCGAAGAACACGAGTTATTAGGAGAGGCTTATCATTCTGTTATTCATTTAATTGATACTATTGAATTTTTTGAAGACAGTGTAGATGTCAGGTTGTTATCGCATTAGAGAAATTTTTAGGCTATTTACGTAGATTATAAGAATGATTTAACCGCAGATGAACTCTGATAAACGCCGATGAATAGAAAAATTGTGGGAATGATTAGTAGCTATTCTGGGCTGGAAAATAGACCAGATTGGTTGTGGCATCAAACGCCTTATCATTTTGGTAATTGGGGTAATATACAAATACTGGCACAAGCTCCTAAGCCAGATTTTTTATTAATGTACAATTATACAAGCTTTCCAGAAATTTCCGATAAAAAGGGATTTTTTTGGCAAAAAAATCGAAAAAAAAATGAATATGAATTAGCGCAACAAGAGCTAGTCTCTAAGCTCCGAGGTGTTCCTAAAGAGCGGATAATTTATTTATTGCGGGAACCACCTTTAGATGAGGTCGTAGAGGCGAATAAGAGGTTTTATCGGCAAGCTCAGAATTATTGTAGCTATATTTCTGGTCCTGATGATTTTGCACCGACACCTGATTATATGCCTGCGATTTGGTATCATTCTAATTCATTTAGAGATTTAAATGATTTGCCGCATCCAGAGAAAGTAGCACCATGTAGTTGGATTACTTCTGGTATTACTCGCACAGCAAATCATCGTCAGCGGATGACTTTTTTGCAAGAGTTACAAGCGAGTAATATTAAGTTTGATTTGTACGGTCGTGATTTACCAAATTGGGCACGAACTCCCGGACAAATTGGGAGTAAATGGTCTGGTATGGCTCCTTATTATTATAACTTGGCGATTGAAAATTATGCTGATAATGATTGGTATGTGAGTGAGAAATTATGGGATGCTTTACTTGCTTGGTGTTTACCAATTTATTATGGTGGTTCGGCGGCTGATAAGTTATTACCGAGCGGGAGTTTTTTAAGATTACCTAGTTTGGATGAAAAGGGAATTGCTTATATTCAGGATGTGACGGCTACTCCTGATGCTTGGTATGCAGCAAAGGATGCTATTGCTGAAGCGAGAAAGGTGATTTTACATAAGTTAAATTTGTTGGATTGGTTGTCAAATTATGTGAAACAATTTGATTAACAACCGCCAAGATGCCAAGGAAACCAAGGGAAGAAAGAAGAGGGATAGTTTAATACGGGTGTTATTAGGGAGGATTGGGAGACTTTAATGAGTGAGGGAATATATATTCTTGCTAATGATGTGGTTTATGAGCAGTTGGTGGCTTTGTTAAATAGTATTGAGGTTAATGCAGGTAAAAATTATCCGGTTTGTGTGATTCCTTATGATGATAGGTTGGATAGGGTTAAGGGGGAAGTTGAAAGGAGAAATAATGTCGAGATATTGGGGGATAAGGAGATAATTTCTCTTTGGGAAGGGTTTGCTTCTGAGATTTGGAAAACTCATCCTGATGCTTTTAAGGTGTGGGAAAAAGACGGTATTTCTGGTGTTTATCGGTTGGGAATGCATCGTCGGTTTTGTGCTTTTGATGGTATTTTTGATAAATTTATTTATTTAGATGCTGATATTCTGGTTTTGAATTCTTTGGAGTATATTTTTGGGCAGTTAAATCACAGTGATTTTGTGGTTTATGATTTTCAACATAAAGATGTTACCCATGTATATGATATAAATTCTCAGAAGTTAAGAGATGTGTTTCTCCAGTCTCGCTTAGATTATGAAATCTTTTGTGCGGGGATGTATGGAGGGAGGAGGGGAATTTTTAATGGGGAAATGCGAGAGTATCTCTTATCTCAACTGCGACAGGGAGATGGGGAAATTTTATATATGAATGCTCCTGACCAAACTATCCTTAATTATATGGTGATGAAGTCGGGGATTTCTAGCTATAATTTCGCTCATCATTTAGGGAAGGACGAAGTTACTGGTTGTTGTGTTACTTCACCGCATTTTCAGGAAAAAAATCATGTTTTGTATGACAATGCTAATCGTTTAACTTATCTGCACTATATTGGTTTGTCTTCTGCTTTGTTTAGTAAAGTCTGTGCTGGAGAAAATATTATCTTTCCCTATCGTGATATTTTCTTGCACTATCGTTATTTCCATGAACCAGAGAAGCGACCGAAATTTACAACTAAGCCAAAAGTTTATAATGCACCGCCGAGTTTAGCAACACGAGTATTAAGAAAGTTAGGGATAAAGGTAGAGGTTTAAGAAATGAATAGGGGAATTTATATTATTGCTAATGACAAGGTAATTGACCAGGCGATCGCACTCCTTAATAGTATCCGAATTTATGATTCAGATACGCCAGTGGTGATGATTCCTTATGATGATAATTACCAGAAAATTTATGAATTATTGCATAATAATTTTGGCGTTAAGTTGTACCCAGATTTAGAATTTATCGAGCGTCTTTCTCAAAGATTGCATGAGACTTTTGGCGGGAAGTTCTTCGCACGTCCTAATCAATTTCGTAAACAAGCTTGTTGGTTTGGGGAATTTGACGAGTTTTTGTATATTGATACTGATATTGTGGTATTTGAGAAAATAATCGATAACCTGAATTATTTGCAGGAATATGATTTTATTAATTGTGATTATCAACATTTAGGGGGAATTACTAATGTGTTCTCCCAGAGGGTGTTAGAGGAGAAAGTATTTAGCGAAACAGAAGTCAAAGATATTTTTAATGGTGGTTGGTGGGCTTCTAAGAAAAATCTAATTTCCGAAGATGATTTGTATGAAGTGTTTAGAGAATGTGCAGCGCATCCGGAATACTTTGATTTTTCGCAAAAGACTTCTGACCAACCGATTATTAATTATATGTTATTAAAGCGCATCCCGCGCCGGTTTAATATTGTGAAAAGAGAGGGGAAAGCACCGGGAAGTTGGGCTGGTACTCCCCATTTTCAGCGTCAAGGTAATATTTTAATTGACCCGACGGTTAATCAGCCTTTACAATATCTCCACTGGGCTGGTATTCGCATTCAACCGGGTTGTGCTTATTGGGATATTTGGGAGTATTATCGCCATCTTAATCCTTCTTTGCCACCGATGGATATTCCGGTGTTTAAACACAAGAATGCTTGGGAGAAAATGTTGGATAATGTGAAAAATCAAGTGCGGAACTTGAAGGCTTAAATTAGCTCACGCTGGATACGCAAAGGTGCAAAGGTATATGAGTTGGTTTGGAAATATGTATTTTCGAGAAATGAACCACAGATGAACATTCATGAACACAGATAAACCCATCTGTGTTTATCTGTGTGTATCTGTGGTTAACTTCCTTATTATCTGAATTTTTGCCAGCACTATATTAACGTAATTATTAATCCATGAGTCAAAAAGATTTTTGCTTTTGCACTCTAGCTCTGGGTAGCAAATACCGTTTTTTTGTTAAACAATTAGCCCAAGATTTAGAAGTTTATTCTCCGGGGACAATGCTGGTGGTGTATACGGATGTTCCGGAAGATTTAAAGAGTCAGGGGAATATTTTGGCGGTGAAGCATCAGCAAGAGGGGATTTTGCTTTGTTATCATGACAAACGGTTGCCGATAGCTAGGGCTTTGTCTGAGTTTCGGGTGGCGATTTTTCTGGATGCTGATATGAGAATTATCGCTCCTGTACCTGATAATATTAATTGGATTCCGGGGATTACTGCAGGGCATCAAGAGAATTTGTTGGAGCATATCGAGAAATATACTCCAGAGAAGTTAGTTTGTACTCGGAAGTTGGCGCCGAAGTTAAAGCTAGATTTGGCGAGTACTAAATATATTGGCGAATGTATATTTATTGTGACTAGAGACGGGGGAACAGAGAAAGAGTTTATTCAAGAGTGGGGGAAGATTGGGCGTTATTTTGAGCTAAATAAGCATCATTCTGGTGAAGGTACTGTGATGGGTTTAGCTGCTGCAAAGGTGGGTTGGGATGTGCATCGAGAAGGTTGGGAAGCTATTAGAAATGTGACTCATCATTTGGGTGGTGCTTCTGTTCAGAATATCTCAACTTCTTGGGATAATTTTAAGATGAGGATGGGTTATCATTGGCGCTTGAATAAGGGAAGATTGCTGGCGTTGCAAGATTTTGATTTTTATTATCGATAAGTTGGAGATTTCCCAATGCTCGGCGGACGTTTGTGGGGAAAGATGTGACTATCAACGCTAGCGCTAGAGGTAATGGCGATGGTGGCAGGGTTGAAACCACAGGACGATTGATTCTTCAAGATTCACAAGTAAGGGCTGCAACTCTTGCTTCTGGTAATGCTGGTAATGTCACAGTGATAGCTTGCGATCGCTCCTCCTTGTACTGTGTCAAGCGCCAAGAAATAAGCTCCAAAATTCTTTTGCGCCTTCTTCTTAGCGCCTTTGCGACGCCAGTTGCTTCAACGGGGGTTCCCCCCGCAACGCACTGGCTCGCCTTTGCGCGAAACAAAAATATTCCCCTTCACCGACGAAATACCGCGACTACCCTTAACCGCAATAAATAATAGAAAAACCTAACCTCCTTACCTAACTTACCCACCACCTTTTCCCAAAAAGAAAGCTGAGGATATTCCAGCATTCCCTGCTGCTGAAAATATATCGCCATATCCTCCATCTTCGACTGACCATTTTTGATTCTAATTAACTCCGTTTTGTCCTTAAAAAAATCTATCCCCTTCATCTCACACCATCTTACTGACAAACCAACCTTTACCGCTGCTAAAGCAATAGCATTCCCTTCCGCATCATAAACCCCATTTAATTCAAAATAAGGAGCAATCATATCCCACTGCTTGAGAAACTCTAATTCTTTCCCACCATCTTTAGTCACCGAAAACAAATACTCGTAAACAAAAGGAATACTTTCATGTTCCACTGCTAAACCCAACATTTGAGCTGCCTTTTGACTCACTTGAAATTCCCGACAAACTCTAGCGCTAGCACTACCCTCCAGAACTTTCGCATACTTTTTCGACATCACTTCACAACCCCTAGCTGAAATACCTGGTTGTTGAATCCATTGCATATCTTGCGGTACTGACCCCAAAATTCGCATATCCGCATCCAAGAATATACAAGCATTAAACAACTCTAAAGCCTTAGCGAACGCAAATCTTTTATCGTGATAACCCTTCACACTTTGCTGACGATGTTTAAAGCTAATAACATTCGACTGTTCGCTAAATTCTTGCGGTTCATCAGATAAAACTAGAAAAGAAGTGTAAGGCGCATATTTCTCAATATCTTTTGCTAATAACAATGCCAAAGCGCGATATTTCTTTCCAAACGCTAAAGTGCAGAAACAAAATCCTGGTCTCTCTGAAATCATATTTGTGCCTTTGCGCCTTTGCGCGAAAAAAAAATAACTGCTCGTCACCAACAACGAGCAGTTATTTTAAATCCTCAAATTACTAACTCATAGAATCCAAATCAAGAGCTTGAAAACCTTGACGTTCAGCATAAGCTAACATGCTACCTAATTGCTTCCAAACCAACAAACCAGTTAGGAGTGTCATTGGTATCCCCACAGCATAGGCTAGCAAAGTGGGAAAGCCAAAAATTTCCAACCCAGAACCAAGAAACAGACAAACACCGCCACTAATACCGATAAATGGCACGAAAATGCTGTTAATCGACAAGCTACTAGTTTCGGAAGTTTGGGCACCATTTTTTTGCCATTTCCGCACAATTAATTTCAGCGTAGAGGCAAATGCTGCACCAGAGGTTAATGCTGCCAAAAGCCCAACTACAAGCAGGACATAGGGCGGACTAAAGGAATAGTAATACATGAATAACTCCTGATAATGACTGGGGGAAAGTTATCAAGACACTCCTAGGAAGTATCTCTATCACTGTCTCACAAAAAACCGATTGCGGTTAGCAAACCTAGATGTTATGTTTCCCTGTCCTACTCAAACACCAGATTCTCCAGATTTATAATCTTAATTAATCTAATTCAGTAAAAATATAAGCTATTACGATTTACAAATTGATAAACTCCGCAATATTTGCTTAACATCAAAAAAATAATTGACAGCATTCTCAATTATCCACGTATTTACAAGCCTTTGCCGATGTAGTATAATTTTTCATAATACTGGCGACGTATGTAGCTTAATAAAAAAACCTTTAATATCGCTTAATAATTGCTTGAATGCACAAAACACAAAAAATTCAACGTATTACACCTGCAACTTTTTAGTTTATTTTCACGGGTTTATCAACTAAATATCGTTAATTTTTATAAATCAATTATCTAAAGAATTACTAAAAAAGCCATTTATACCTTGACATAAAGATAATGATGTGATGTTAGATATATTTTGGAAATTAACCACAGATGATTTATCTGTGTTTTAGCTCTTAGACGGGAAGCCCCGCGCTCTACCCGATAGGGTGAGCGTCGGGATGAGAGGCGCGTGAGTCGAGGTACGTTGCCTGACCAATGCGAAGCGAGGGAAGGCAACAGTGCCTAGACGAACACACTATCTATCGGCTCCAGGCAGAGAGCTTATGTAGAAGCGAATGACCTCTGCCATGCTCAACCCCTTTTTGTCTGCATAAGCTTTTAACTTATCCCATTCTTCATCGGTGACTCGGATATTTAATCGCTTTTCCCTTGCCATCGTGATGCCATTTGGTAGTACGATAAGAGTGTAAATCATCTGGATTGTTATGGCTAGATTGTGCCCATTGTCGGAGCGGAACTAATGCCAGTTGCCTACCAGTACCGCCTACTGCCAACTTCTGAGCAACGTGCTGAAATGTCGCGGTGGCTTGATATGTTGCGATTGCAATATAACTGGATGTTGGCAGAGCGGTTTCAATGGTGGGAAGAAAATCGCTCGTCTGTGAATGCTTGCCCATTGGTTTGTCATCTGCCAGAACTGAAAGATCAGCCCGACTACTACAGCCAGAAACGCTCCCTAGTGCCACTGAAGCAAGATAGACCCTGGTACAAAGACATTCACTCTCAGGTGCTTCAGGATATGGTGAAGCGGGTCAAACTAGCATTTGACCGCTATCTTGGCGGCGATGGTAACGGCAACCGGAGTGGAAAGCCTCGCTTCAAAAGGAAGAACCGCTACCGCTCGTTCACCTATCCTCAAGCTTCAATCGACTGGATTGATGGCAACAAAATTGAGCTACCCAAGCTTGGGACATTCAAGGTGATTTGGCATCGTCCACTGCCTGAAGGCTTTAACGTCAAAACCGCCATCATTACTCACAAAGCGGACGGTTGGTATATCACGCTAACCCTAGAAGATGTTTCAGTTCCCGAATTCACATCAGATATTGAGCCGACAGCAGGCAATTCCATCGGGATTGATCTCGGAGTTGAAAAGTTCCTGGCTGACTCAGAAGGGGAATTCGAGCGAATTCCTCAGCACTTCAGAAAGTCAGAACAAAAGCTTGCACGATTGCAGCAAAAAGTATCGACTGCCAAGAAAGGGAGTCGCGCTTCGTCGCTGCTAGTTCGCAAGGTTGGCAAATTGCATCAAAAGATTGCACGACAACGCAAACAGTTTCACTACGAAACAGCGCAAAAGGTTCTCAAGAAAGCCGATGTGGTGTTTGTTGAGGATCTGAGGGTGAAGAATATGTCCAGACGTGCCAAGCCCAAGCAAGATGAAACAGGTAAGTTTCTCCCCAATGGTCATGCGGCTAAGTCTGGGCTGAACAAGAGTATTGCCGATGCAGGCTGGAGTCAGTTCATTGACATCCTTGCTTTCAAAGCTGAAAAAGCTGGTTCGCGAGTAGTCAAAGTAAACCCCAAAGGAACCTCGCAGCATTGCTCAAACTGCCTGAATCGTGTCCCTAAAGAGTTGTCTGACCGATGGCATTCTTGCCCACATTGCGGTACAGAACTCGACCGGGATACAAATGCGGCAATTTTAATCAAAAAAGTAGGGTTGGACATCGCCTTACTCAAAAACGCTCAACCAGCTATGCGCGGAGCGCAGGCTTTGCCAACGGCTCGGAAGAGAAGCCCGCGCTGTACCGCCTAAGCGGTCAGCGTCGGGAGTATGTCACAACTGGTCATCTGTGGTTAATTACTACTCAACGCTGACCACCAAACAGGGGGATAGATGGAGCTTTCGGTAAGATAGCTGCTGTGCCCTCTCTGGATAACTCAGTTAAAACACCAATCGCAACGTTAAACAAGCGAGTCGGTTGTAAGTCATCCTTAACTAAGTTCCATAACCGCTGGACTTCTGCGGTGTGCAGGCGATCGTCTTCGGTGAGGGCGAGTAACAACTGACGGCGGAGAAACTTACCTTCATCCGAGAGAATAAATTGCAAGCCTAGTTGTGCTGTCGGCAGTAAATCAAAGCTACCATCAGTACGAGCAATGGAAATCAAATTTTCCAACCGCTGCCACTGAAATTTCCCATTTTTAAACAAGATATTCAGTAACCGTCGCCGCAGTTCAGCAGATTCTCCTGTCAACAGACGCCGTGCAACGTAGGGATAAGCTACCTCGATGATTTTAAAATTGGGGTTGAGGCTCAGAGCTATACCTTCCTGGGTTACCAAGGAACGAATAATCAACGCGAATTTTGCTGGGACCCGGAAGGGGTAGTCATACATCAGTTTCGAGTATTCATCGGTGATGGTTTTGAAGTTAAAATCGCCGACGTTCTTACCAATTGCGTTCCCCCACACGGCTTCTAGGGCGGGGACGATGGGACGAATATCTATTTCTGGTGTTAAAAAACCTAGCTTCACGTAGTCTTCAGCTAAGTCATCATAGTCTTTGTTCACCAGATGTACTACCGCATCCACCAAGGTTTCTTTCGTCAGTTGATCCAACTGATCCATCATCCCAAAATCAATATAAGCCATCCGACCATCCGGCATGGCGAATAGGTTTCCAGGGTGGGGGTCAGCGTGGAAAAATCCATGTTCTAATAGCTGCTGCAACCCGGAGGTAACGCCAATTTGGATAATTGCTTCTGGGTCTAAACCGGCAGCGCGAATGCTTTGCGTATCAGTCAGCTTCCAGCCGTTAATCCACTCTAGAGTTAAGATGCGGCGGCTGCTATAGTTCCAGTAAATTGCTGGTACTTTAACGCGGGGGTCGTTCCGGAAGTTGTTAGCAAATTTCTCGGCGTTGCGACCTTCGTTGATATAGTCAATTTCCTCAAATAACTTCGTGCCAAACTCGTCCACAATTAAGCTGAGGTCGTGTCCCAAGTTTAGTGGTAGCCAGGGTGCTAACCAACCCGCTGCCCAACGCATCAAATACAAGTCTAGGGTAATTACAGGACGTAAGTTAGGACGTTGCACCTTCAGTGCTACTTCTTCTCCACTTACCAGTCTACCCCGGTATACTTGTCCCAAACTCGCCGCCGCTACCGGATGGGATGACAGTTCACTAAAAACTTCCGTCAGGGGTCGGTTGAGGTCGGCTTCAATAATCTTCAGCGCGATCGCGTTATCGAAGGGCGGTAACTGGTCTTGTAGCTTGATCAGTTCTTCTAAGAAATCTTGGCGTACTAAGTCCGGTCGCGTTGACAAGGCTTGACCAACTTTAATAAATGTCGGACCCAAGCGGGTGAGAATTTCCCGCAATTGAGCAGCCCGCTTTAATTTATTCTCCTCTTGTTGATTTTGCCATTCATCCCACTTCAGACCCAGCAAGAATCTAGCAAAAAACCATATAATTTTCACGGCTCGTGCCACAACTAACCAAGGACGAACGCGGTAGTAACGAGCGATCGCCTTAGCATCGTAGCGTCTATTCTCTGTGGTAAGTGTTTCGGAATTCACGCCACCCTTTACCTCTTTAATTTATCAATGTGTTTTACCTTGCCACTGGGATAAGCATCTAATCTCATCCACAAACCCACCTGGCAATTTTCCTGAGAATTACCCAGGTAGTTTAGTAGCACAGGACTATCAAGAATTTCTTATCATTTCTTTAATAATAGTATATATAACTACAAATTTCCCTGATTTTTTTTGAAGTTTTAATAATTGCTTTCGTAATATTTCTCAATATAGATATTTACCCATAAAAGAAAAGCCCGTGTAAGACTTATCTCCACACGAACTATACCGAATTTATTGCAGTGACTAAGTATTAAGTATTACGAATTTATTTGGGGAATAGGGAATAGAGAAACTAATTACCCAAACCCATCCATCATCCGTGTATCCGCGATATCAGCGTGTACCCCATTCCCTAACCCTTCGCCTTGGCCTCCAAGTTTTCCAAACGACTCTTGAGTTCTTGGTTTTGCTTCTTGATTTGGTCGAGTTCTTCCCGCAGTTGTTTAACTGCTAGGTCGCTACCCACACTCTTTTGCACCTTAGTAATAGCTTCTTCTGCCATGCGACGCACTCGTCCGTCAGGTGTTTGGTCAGCCAAAGAGCTTAAAATACCAATCGCCTTTGGTGTTTCCATTTGCTCTAGAGCGACAACCACTGAGACTTGAGTTAAGAAGAACGTCTCTTTAGACAGGTCTTCTAAGCGTTCCAGGATACGTTGCAAATTAGTAGCGGTTTGACCAGTGGAAATAGCTCCCAAAGCGCGAATAGAGGCTAAACGTAAGGCTTGGGGTACACCGAGTTTGGTGTATTGCAAAATCACATTCAAAGCGGCTTCTGAGGTTGTCAGTTGAGCAAGACCAGCGATCGCACCACTGCGAACCACTTCATTCCAACCAGCCTTGTTCTCCAACACCGACTCTAACAACTTAATCACCTTTTCTTCCTTGGGTTTCTCATCTAAATTCCCCGCTGCTATTGACCCAATCGCACGATTTGCGGCTGCTTCCACGTAATAGCTAGCATCACCATCTTCGATGATAGATTTCAGGGATTTATAGCTGTCGCGGGTTTTGATATTACCCAAGGCTGTGACTACCGACCGTCGGACTACAGGATGTTCATCTTGCAACCCAATAACTAACTGAGCAAACACTTGGTCTAGCTTGATTTCTGCTAGTTGTTTTGCTACTTCGGCGCGCACACCCCAGAAGCGTTCTGTTTGTAACGCACCAGAAAGTGCTTTCAGGGCTTCTAAACCACCTTTTTTCGCCAAAGCTTCAGCGGCTAATATCCGAGAAATCGGGTCAGGGTCAAATTCTAACTGAGCTTTCAATTCCGCTACTGGATACTCTAAACACACCGTTTTGAGATAATTATTACCCGCATCAAAACTGATAAACTGAGGCTTTTCTTCTAAGGGGAAGTAGAAACTTTGTTCCCGTTCATGAACACGAACCGAGAAGGTTTTCAGCCTTGCTGCTTCTCCTTTTTGAGTATAACCAAAGGCAATGGGAATTTTCAGGTCAAATAAATCGCTGCCGTTATTGTCTTCTTGCGCGTGGGTTTGAGTAATTGTAACTTTCCCTAGTTTGCTATCACCATCCCAAGAATAAGCGACTTTGAAATCAGGATGACCCCCACGGTAAACGTACTGGTCAAACAGGAACGTCAAGTTACGTCCGGTTGCTCGATCAATTGCCCTTAATAAATCAATAGTTTCGACTGTTCTATGGGCATTATCGCCGACAAAGGTCTGCATTGCCCGCCAAAATAATTCATCCCCCAATTCCGCACGCATCATATGATAAACACATGACCCTTTTTCATAGATATGGCGGTCATAGAGTTCAATAGCTTCCCGGTAGATATGAGTCACCATCGGACGACGGTAACGACCCTTATCTTCAGCCAGATAGCTACGTATTTCCTGTAATCTATAGTATGCAGCGTCTTCTTTGCCATACTCATGTTCTGTCCACAGGACTTCCGAATAAGAAGCCATTCCTTCCTTAACCCAAGCATGAGACCAATGTTTAATTACCAATAAATCGCCAAACCATTGGTGTGCTAGTTCATGGACTACTAAACTTTCAGTATTACGGTTATCTAATGCTGCTCTTTCATCAAGCAAACATCTATCAGTTAACAGCGTCGTGGAAGTGTTTTCCATCCCACCAAAGATAAAATCATCAACACAGACTTGGGCGTATTTTGGAAAAGCATAAGGATAACCATATTTTTCACTCAAAAACTCCATCATCTGAGGAGTTTTACCCATGCTACGCTGAGCATCGGCTTCTCTTCCTTTCTCTACGTAGTAGGTAACAGGTTTTCCTCGCCAATCGTCGCGAATTTCCGCAAAATCACTTACTGCTAGAGTCATCAAATAAGTAGGATGAACTTCTTTCTGTAACCAGTGGTAAATTTTATAATCACCGTCTTCTTCTGTAGAAATTAGTTCACCGTTAGAAATTGCAATTAGGGGTTTAGCGACACGGACGCGGATTTCACTAGTAGAAAGTTGTCCTGGATAATCGAAACAAGGAAACCAGAAGCGGGAATCTTCGTCTTCTCCTTGCGTCCAGACTTGGGTTGGTTTCTCAGGATAGTGTTTATCTGGTTGAATAAAGTAAATCCCCCGCTGGGGTTTTTCTACCGAGTAGGCGATCGCAATTAAAATTGTCTTGTCAACCTGGCTAGGTGAGTCCAGTTGAATAAATAATTGTTCACCGTCGTAATCAAAATTTTGCGGAATTTGATCTACTTCTATTGATTGTATATTTAGGTTAACCGCATCCAAGGTCAAACGTTCTATGCCATTACGAACAGGTTTTAACCTGATTTTACATAGTCCCTCATAACTTTGATTAGGAATATCCAAATTCAGGCTGAGAAAAATATGCTCTACCTGTCCGGGACGATCAGGATTATAGTGGGGACGCGAACCTGGTAATTGGAAAGCTTTGTGACCGTTTTTTTCGGTTTGAAAATAAAATTGCGACATAGATTCTTCGTGACCTGGTAATCAAATTAAAGCATTGCCAGAAGTGGTTAATAACTATAGCAAGCAGTTGAGTATTTATGAGGTTAAAACAGCACACAGTGCCTGCGCTAGAATTTTCCGTCTCTAGGGCTTATCTAGGGACTGTTTCATGATTGTCCCAACTCCAGAGAGCTAGCGACCTGAGTAAAAATACTCGAAAAATCGGCTATAAATTAGAATAACTCGCTCCTGACAGACATTGCTAACTTTTATTGTTCAAACAACCTGGATTTGCGGTTGTCTAAACTTGCAATGGGAAGCATTGCACAAACATCAGTGCAGCTACCATCAACCTAGTAAGTCAATACCTAGGAACTACTGATTATTACTGACTCCCGCAAACTACAGAAGCACTTATTTGCATCTGTACTAAGCCATTGCACCCTGCTTAATCACTATCGGGTAGGTAGTACCTATCAACTATACAATCAGTTTTTTCATCTTTGTTATATACTACCCACCCTACATCAAAAACCTTGTTCACATTGGTGTTATCAGGTTTGAGATGACCGCACTTTACCGGCGTTAGATGCACGCGAATTAATTTAGGGTGAGGTACAAGACTGTCTAATGCCTAATATCTCATAGCTGGATAATAGCTTATTACCGCCAGAAAAAAAAGGGTAAAGCCAAGAATATTTTTCCCAATATTTGTTAATAATTTTAATAAAAAAAACCATAAAAACACTACTTATTATTTTCCTGAAAGTAGTCAATAGTCAATATAAATTATTAACTTGTTACTTATTTAATTTGGTGAACGCTGCAACTTCAAAGCTTCTGATGCCGAGATTCCCTCGCCTTGAGTTCCAAAATACCACAAAGTCGCCGCCGCTGCTGCACGTGTTACTGGCTTCTTAGGCTGAAACAGAGTGGTATAACCAAACACACGACGAATATTTGCCTGTTCGCCATTTTGGAAATCTGCCAATACTGCCCGCAAAGCCTTCGGATCAATTTTACCGACATCTTGAAAACCCCATGTTTGCTTGACCGTCTCTAAGTTAGCAGATGGTAAGGCTTGGCGTGTATCTAGGGGTACTTTCCACAGAATCATCGACTCCCGTGTCAGGGGTGCATCTGGACGGAACAAAACAGCGGTAGAATCTCCTGATAGGGGACTGGGGATTAAACCTGCTTCCGCCAAGCCCTGAATTGCTGGATAATCTGGGTCTTTTGATGATACATCACTAAAAGCCGGTTGAGCGGTTTCCGCCGCCAAACGGATTTGCTTGGCTGGGTTATTGCTGTACATAGCATTATTAGCTGCTACCAACCAGCGAGCGAATTCCCGACGAGTAATATTTTTACCCGGTTCAAATAGATTTGGCATTGGGACAGCGTTGTTCTTGGTTTGGTCAGAGGTAGTAGATAACACACCTAATTTAGCCAAATCTTGAATATAATTACGTAATAGTTCAGGTGCTTTGTTGAGGTCGCTAAAGGTCTGGAAAGTTAGAGTAGTGCTAGGATTGGGGGTAGTAACGGTTGCGGGATTTGCGACACCACCAGGCTGGGAAGAAACATCTCCTGGGGGTATCGGACCAATAAAATCTGGAGAACCCGGTTGAGGTATTCCATCACCAGTAGTTTCCTTGCTAGTGTCACCAGAAGGAGTAGCTTGTGCTGTTTGCGCTCCCTGCTGTTGGTACTGAATCAGAAATTCCGTAGCTGGTCTTGGTTGATTGGGTATGGGATTGGGTGTAGCTGGTTCTGGCTTTACAGTTATAGTTACCAGTAAATCATTGCGGCGTGCCTCTAAAATTCCTGGTTGTTCATTGCTGGGCTGACGCAAAATTTCCCATTGATTTACCCGAAATTGATTGAGATAAAAGCCTTCAATTAAATTACTGGGGTCAACGCTTACCCAGCGAGTCGAGGCTGGTGTCACCTCCTGAAGTTGAGCGCTAGGATAGCGAGGAATTTCTGGGGGAAAATCACCAGGTAACTGGACTGTGGGATTATTTTGGGGTGTAGTGTTACTAGCACCACTCAAAGTCGCAGAATTATTTTGCAGCCTAGGGTCAGCTGCCAAAGAATCTTCTAAATTTTTGGCAGATGGGCTGTTAGCACAGGCTGTTAACGAAGTGAGCAAAACTGCCAAACTCAATAAGACAGCAGAACGTTGATCGGGAACCACCGCACATCACATAACACATATCATCCCTACCCTAGCGTATTTAGAGGACTAGGACATTACCCATTATTGCCCTTGCAACTTCAGATACTCTTCCAAATCAGTAATTTTCGGGTCTTCTAATTGATTGATAACTCGCCAGAGGATAGTGTAACCGCCATTAGGATGGCGATGTATGGGTCGGACAGCGACTAGGACATCACTGCTTTGCATTTTGAGTAATTGGTCGATATGAAGGCGTTGTGACCGGGAAACTACCCCACCTTGTAAGATAATTTCTGGCAGTTGGAACTTCAGACTGCGTAGCAAGTAAGTGTGGCTTAACACAACAGGTGCTTCACCGACAATATGGCGATTTTGCTGGAAGTTTTCGCGTTTGTTGGTCAGAAATCGTCGGCGTTCGCTTTGGATAGCTGCTAACTGTGATGGTGGTTGATAGTTGAGGAAAAATTGGCGAATTTCCGGTGCTACAGCTTGGAGAGTGGGGTCAAGGGTTTCTAGAGGAATATCGCCCAAATCCACCATAAACCCATAATCAATTCCTTGGGGCATCAACTGGAATTGGTCGTCAACCAACTCTAGTGTTAACCTATGAGTAAGCTGCCCTTTACCTTGAGCTAAAACTGGCAAAGGATAACGCTCGGCAACGCTAAGTGCAAAGCGGTTTTCAACCGTATCTAAGGGACGACGGTAAGCAGATGCGGGTAACACCCGGAAAATCCCAGTGTTAGGCTGGGCAAGAAACTCAGCGTAAGCTCGCGGATACTCAGCGTCAACCTCATAGACTAAGCGTTCCCTTGCGGCTGTTGTTAGGGCTGGATTGGTAAATTGTGTCCCGGCTGGAAATTCCTCTCGTGCTGCTAAGGTCAGTAGCTTTGCTCCTCGAAGAATGGCTATTGCCTCTGGGGGAGTAAAAAACGCTGGTTGGATAGGTTCTACATACTCAGCAATGGGTTTTTTAGCAGTCCTACCAATGACTGGTGGTGCTATGGGAGGAAGATTTGGTTCCCGGGCAAAAAAAGGTATAGCAGGTTCACCCAGATTTGGAAGTTCCACTGGCTGATATGTAAAGTCTGGGAATACTTGCGGCGGTTCACCACTAACTAGGGGAATCCGTCGTACTTCTGCTATTTCACCCCGCCGAGCTATCAGCCGGTCTATGGTTGGCTTCAATTTTAACAATTCCTGGCTGCCATTGTACAAAGAGCAGTAAATTTTCGTCTGTCCTTCGGTTAATTTGGATACAACTGGTGCAACAAACTCAGGAGATGTAGGTGCTAAAAAACACAAAGCTTTCGGATTACGGTCGTAGCGTCTTAAAAAGCGTTCTACAGCGCTATCATGTAAGGTTAATTGACCACGAACGGCGCGTAATATATTCGGATCAGAACCCCCTACTGCTTTTTCCATGCGGATGATTAAATCAATTCTTTCCTGAACAAGTCTGGCAGCATCTGTATAAAAAGTATTGTCTATACTGGAATCCGGATTTTGACTAGGGAAAGATGGTGAGGGAGATTCAGCCCCCCAAATCGATGATTGGATGGTAGTTAACCAAAAAAATACTAAAAAACTCAAAAATAAGTATCGCATTACCAAAAACCTAGGAAGGGAATGAGAGTTAAAAATCTAAAATAGATATTAAATTGAAAGGAAAACAACACCCATCGGTAACTCTGTCAATTAATTTTAGTTTTTTTTCAGCGTTCCCGGGTTGTCACCAGTGCAGAAACAGAATTACATGCAGGTTTCTCAAGACCAGCCTAACTACTCTCCAGCACCTCTTCAACTGTTACTGTTTGTCGATGAGCGTCCCAGTTCTCAGCAACAGCTACAGAGGATTCGTCAGTTCTTACAAGAGTTACAAGTCCAACAGCAGTTTGACTTGGAAATCATTGATGTCGGGGAACAACCTTACCTAGCCGAACACTTTAAACTGGTAGCAACACCGGCTTTAATCAAAATTCATCCCCCACCCAGACAGATACTTGCTGGTAGCAATATTATCGGTCAGCTAAAAAACTGGTGGCCTCGGTGGCAAATAGCTGTAGAAGAGTATTTAAATTTACAAGAAGATGCTAAAGAGAATTCAGACAATAACAATAATGGTACATCGTCTAAAGTATCATTACGTTCTTCAGCTGTTTCTGGGGAACTGCTACAGATGTCTGACGAAATTTTCCGGCTAAAACAGGAAAATGAAAAACTTCAAGAGCAATTGAAATTTAAAGACCGGGTAATTGGAATGCTAGCCCATGACTTGCGAAATCCTCTTACCTATGTTTCTATGGCTATCGAAACTCTAGAATCGAACAACAATCCCCAAAAAAGCCAATTTTCCCAACTCAAACCACAGCAAACAGCACAGCTTTTCCAGCAAACTCGCGCTCAAGTACGGAAAATTGACCGGATGATTACTGATTTGTTACAAGTAGCACGCGGTACAGATATAGAAATTCGCATCCAACCTCAAAAGCTGGATATCGGGAAACTCTGTTTGGATATGCTGGAAGAATTGGGCGATCGCTACAGCGCTAAATCCCAGAAAATAAATACAGATATTCCCAAAGACTTGCCTTGTGTTTACGCTGACCCAGAAAGAATCCGCCAGGTGTTAATCAATTTGTTGGACAATGCAATTAAATACACGCCAGAACAAGGCATAATTACCGTTGCAGGTCTGCATCGTACTACACAAAAAGTCCAACTTAGTATTGGCGATACAGGTCCTGGTATTCCCTCAGAGAAGCGCGAGCAAATATTTGAAAATCACTATCGTCTAGAACGGGATGAAGCCAAAGAAGGTTATGGCATTGGTCTATCTCTATGTCAACGGATTATCCGCGCTCATTACGGTCAAATTTGGGTAGATTCTACTGCTAATGGTGGTGCATGGTTTCACTTTACACTACCCGTTTATCCTTTTTAGTTGACATACTTTATTCCCTGAACTCCATGTCCCATTCTCGGAGAGCAGCAATAATCTCAAAATTAGCTTTGGGAAAACTAAAGCTATCGAGGTCATCCAGACTGACCCAGCGAATTTCATCGCACTCTAGGGGTTGGGGGGTGCCTGTGAGATAGCGACAATGATGTACTTTCAGGGTGACACGCAAGTGGGTGTAGGTATGGTCAACGGTGATTACATGTTCCCCGACTTCAATGTCTATGCCTAATTCTTCTAAAATTTCTCGTTGAATACATTCTTTAACAGTTTCCCCTGGTTCAATTTTACCCCCAGGGAATTCCCACAAACCACCCATGCTTCCTTCTGGACGACGACGGTCAATTAAAATTTGTCGCTGGTCGTTCCAAATAACGGCAACACCGATAATTTTATGAGGTAGGGGAGAGTTTATATTGTGCATGGACAGCTATTAGTACAAGCAAATAAAGTTCCATTTTAGTGGAATGGGGACTATGGACTAGGAACTAGGAACTAATGACTACTCATGACAAAACTCGATAGACGGGGTTGATATCTACCGAGTTTGATGGTTAGGGGAATTGGGAGTTGTGTTGTTTGAATCACATGGCTATATTAACGGCAGAATTACTCTAGTTGATTTCTCTCAGTCCCTTGGAAAACATTCTCAAACGTCATTCTCTGCTCAGCATTACGCAGAAAGTAACCGCTAATCATGGCTGATGCTAGCAGACGACCGAGATTTTCCCGACTTGTAGTGATGGTGACACCAAAGTGTTCGCTCGGCAGGTTCCCTAACAATCCCATGATGTTCCTCTCCATCACATGAAAAACTTCTGGTGAAGATGGTTTGGAAAGCTGAGTGACGGTTTCTGGACTTAAGGATTGGACATACTGCCACAGTAAGTTAGCTGTTTCCGAATCGCCATTAAAAAATTCTGAAACTTGATTAGATGGGTTGCTCACCTTGTTACCTCCATTTCGGAACTTCCTATTCTTGAGTGGAATAGTCGTCGTTTGTGGTGTCTAAAATTTAGTTAGCTGCTGTCTGTTGCTTAGTTTCTACACACTAATCTAACAGGCTGACTCTCACTAGATAGTGGGTGGAACCGTACCAAAAGCGTTGTGTTTTCTCTCCTGTATTAAAGAATAGGGATTAGGAATTAGGGACTGGGTAAATAATTACCCATGACCCATTCCCTAACTGGCAATGTACTCGTTCATGTCGGCTTTGCGTTTGCGGAGTTTGTTTAATGCTTCGCGCTCAATTTGTCTTACCCTTTCTCGGCTGATATTCAGCAGTTCACCAATTTTTGCTAGTGTCATGGTTTGTCCATCCATCAACCCAAAGCGTAAGGCTAAGACTTCTCGCTGTTGGGGAGTCAGATCCGCCATTAAGCGCTCGATGTCGCTAGATAGGGAAGATTGCATGACAAATTCTTCTGGGGAAGCACCAGTGTCTTCCAAAAGTTCTCCTAGTTCAGTATCGTGGTTGTCACCAACGCGCAAATCGAGGGACAGGGGTAGACGAGCTTTTTCCAAATACTCGCGTACTTGCTTAGGCGTCAATTCTAATTCTATTGCTAGTTCAGAAATTGAAGGCGCACGTCCCAATTGTTGTGATAAAGAGCGCTGTGCTTTCTTAATTTTATTCAATTTTTCTGTAATGTGAATCGGTAGGCGGATGGTACGACCTTTTTCTGCGATCGCACGGGTTATGGCTTGGCGAATCCACCAGTAGGCATAGGTAGAGAATCTATACCCCTTGGTGGGGTCAAACTTTTCCACTCCCCGTTGCATCCCTATACTACCTTCTTGGATCAAGTCCAGTAAGTCTACGTTACGTTTTATATACTTTTTGGCAACAGAAACTACTAGTCGTAAATTCGCTTCTACCATGCGGCGCTTAGCATACTCACCTTCAGCGATTACATGGTCAATTTCTGTGGCTTCTAGACCTGTGGCTTGTGCCCATTCTAGATCTGTTGGTTCTCGTCCTAGCTGTGCTGCCAGAGATTCTCTCACATCTTGCAGGGCGGTTGCCCGTTGCACTTGTTTACCATAAGTAATTTCTTGCTCGTGAGTTAATAGTGGAACTTTGCCAATCTCACGCAGGTATGTCCGCACGAGGTCTGTAGGTGTCTGAGCGGTCTTCATGGCACTAATTTCAATATAAAAGGGTTAGCGTTACGGTCATTCAAGCGATAGATGCCTTCGGCACTGTGGTAATTACGGGCTATATATTAGACTGTTTTACTTTTGATCGAGTATTTATGGCTACTGTAGGTTGTCACATCAAAGTTTTTTTCAACTTGATTTTTTCGTTAACAATTGTAACATTTATGAGAATTATTTTACTACCTCCTGAGATACAACTAGTGGGTATAGCTTCTATTTACTATGGACTAAGGCAAGTTCTGGATACAAAGCACCAGACCCTGACTAAAAATCTCCAGTCTAGCGGCGATACTGAGTAGATGCAGGTTGTTAATGAAGGCTTATGTATAGAGAGGATGAAACTGTAGAAGGCAGAGATTTACTAGAGATTACCTAGAAATTTACTCAATAAATGCATCTGAGAGAACAAAAAATAGCAAAATTTATTAAATCTTGCCAGGTGTAAATATAATATTCACTTAATTTTTTGTGAAAATTTGCGGTGGCAGTATCAGGGAATGGGGTTAGTTGATAGCTAATAGCAAATAGGGACAAGGAAAAAGAAAGGGGACAAAAAAGTAATATTTCTGCCCCTCTCCCTTTTTCCCTAATCCCTAATCCCTAGTCCCTAGGAGTGGGAAAAGTTGTATTCTTGGATAGCTTTGACTTCCAAGTTGGTACTTTGCAGGGAGCGAATAGCGGCCGCAGTGGCTTTTGCAGCAGCTAGGGTGGTAATAATGGGAATTTTATAAGCCAAAGCGGTGCGCCGGATTAATTTCGCATCGGTATGCGCTTCTTCCCCAGAAGGTGTGTTGACGATGAGTTGAATTTTCTGGTTTTTAATGGCATCCAAGACGTGGGGACGTCCTTCATGGAGTTTGAGGACTAATTCCACATCTAAACCATTCTCCCGCAGAACGTTGCGCGTACCGTCAGTTGCCATCACCGAGAAGCCTAAATCAATAAAGTCTTTGATGACGGGAATGGCGCTGGCTTTGTCGCGATCGCTCATCGATACAAACACTGTACCACCACGCGGTAATTGTTCACCAGCCCCCATTTCTGCCTTAGCATAAGCCCTTCCGAAATCGCCGTCAATCCCCATTACTTCTCCCGTGGAGCGCATTTCCGGGCCAAGGAGGGTGTCAGTACCGGGGAATTTATTAAACGGCAGTACGGCTTCTTTAACCGCGATGTGGGTGGGAATGACTTCTTGGGTGAAGCCTAAATCCTCTAAGGTTTTACCCGACATAATTAAAGACGCGAGCTTTGCTAGGGGTACACCCGTAGCTTTGGAAACAAAAGGAACGGTGCGGGATGCTCTAGGATTAGCTTCTAGAATAAACACCTGGGGAGAATAGCCTTGTGCCCCAACTACGGCAAATTGGATATTCATCAACCCTACTACCTTCAGTGCCTGTGCTAGTTGCACTGTCCATGTACGAATTTTATCCAGGATTGCCGGTGCTAGAGAAATAGAAGGTAGAGAACAAGCGGAATCTCCGGAGTGAATCCCCGCTTGTTCGATGTGTTCCATGATGCCACCAATCACCACCTTACCCGTATGGTCAGCAATGGCATCGACATCAACCTCGATGGCATTTTCCAGGAATTTATCAATTAAAATCGGATGGTCTGGCTCTACTTGGACAGCAAATGTCATGTAGCGCTCTAATTCTGTATCCGAGTAGACAATTTCCATTGCTCGTCCGCCTAATACATAGCTAGGACGCACCACAACCGGATAACCAATCCGCTTAGCGACGATAAGCGCATCTTCATAACTGCGAGCAATACCGTTGGGTGGTTGGGCAATATTCAACTCATGGAGAATCTTTTCAAACCGTTCCCTATTCTCGGCGGTGTCGATAGAATCTGGTGATGTACCCCAAATCTGTGTTTGTCGGGTCGGGGAATCCCCAAACGCACTCAGGGCTTGTTGCAGGGGAACGGAAAGCTTCAGCGGTGTTTGTCCGCCAAACTGGACAATCACACCCACGGGGTTCTCAGCTTCAATGATGTTAAGGACATCTTCTTTGGTTAGCGGTTCAAAGTAAAGTCTATCAGAGGTGTCGTAGTCGGTGGAGACAGTTTCTGGGTTGGAGTTGACCATAATTGTCTCATAACCCGCGTCTTTGAGCGCATAGGCAGCGTGACAGCAGCAATAGTCAAACTCAATCCCCTGTCCGATGCGGTTGGGACCTCCACCCAAAATCATTACCTTCTGTTTATCAGAGGGGATGATTTCGGTTTCTTCTTCGTAGGTGGAGTAGTGGTAGGGGGTAAAGGCTTCAAATTCAGCCGCGCAGGTGTCTACGGTTTTGTAAACTGGTATAACACCCAATTGCTGGCGATATTGCCGGACTTCATCTTCCGTGGTTTTGCTAGCATAGGCAATCTGGCGATCGCTAAAACCATCCCGCTTTACTGCATACATTTGCTCTTTTGTCAACTGGTACAACGGCGTCCGCTTGAGGAATTTTTCCACATCTAGCAGTTGCTGCATTTTATCCAGGAACCAGGGGTCAATGCCGGTGAGTTCATAGATTTCCTCAACGCTCATCCCCAGTTGCATAGCGTGACGCACAGCAAAAATTCGCTCTGGGTTAGGTGTCCGTAGTTGAGCGCGAATTTGTTCGCCGCTGGGGAGTTTTTCAGCTTTGTCACAACCCCAACCAGCGCGTCCAGTTTCCAGGGAACGCAGGGCTTTTTGGAAGGATTCGTTAAATGTCCGTCCAATTGCCATTGCTTCCCCCACAGACTTCATTTGGGTGGTCAGTACAGCTTCGGAACCGGGGAATTTTTCAAAGGCGAAGCGGGGGATTTTGGTGACTACATAGTCAATGGTTGGTTCAAAGGAGGCTGGGGTTTTCTTGGTGATGTCGTTTTTGATTTCATCCAGGGTGTAACCGACTGCTAGCTTTGCCGCAAATTTAGCGATTGGGAAGCCGGTAGCTTTAGAAGCTAAAGCTGAGGAACGGGAAACGCGGGGGTTCATTTCAATCACCACCACGTCCCCATTCACGGGATTGACAGCAAACTGGATGTTAGAACCACCCGTTTCCACGCCAATCTCGCGGATAATCTTAATAGACATATCCCGCAGCCGCTGGTACTCCTTATCGGTGAGGGTTTGCGCGGGAGCGACGGTAATCGAGTCCCCGGTGTGGATACCCATCGGGTCTAGGTTTTCGATGGAGCAGATAATCACCACGTTATCTGCTAGGTCACGCATCACCTCTAGCTCATATTCTTTCCAACCCAATAGGGACTGGTCGATGAGAATTTGGGAAACGGGGCTAGCGTCAATACCAGCTTGCGCCATGACTTCAAATTCTTCTTGATTATAGGAGATACCACCACCAGTACCACCCATTGTGAAGGCGGGACGAATAATTAGGGGATAGCTACCGATTTTTCGTGCCACTTCTTTAGCTTCTTCCAAGGTTGAAGCGATACCGCTAGGACAAACTTTCACCCCAATTTTTGCCATCGCGTCATTAAAGAGTTTCCGGTCTTCAGCTTTTTCGATGGCTGGTAGCTTGGCACCAATTAATTCGACGTTGTACTTGTCCAAGACTCCATTTTTTGCCAAAGCGACGGCTATATTGAGGGCAGTTTGTCCCCCCATTGTTGGCAGTAGAGCATCTGGTCGTTCTTTGGCGATGACTTTTTCTACCAATTCTGGTGTTAACGGCTCGATGTAGGTGCGGTTAGCCGTTTCTGGGTCAGTCATGATGGTTGCTGGGTTGGAGTTGACTAGCACCACCTCGTAGCCTTCTTCTCTCAGAGCTTTACACGCTTGAGTTCCAGAGTAGTCAAATTCACATGCTTGTCCAATCACAATCGGACCAGAACCTAGCAGCAAAATCTTACGGAGGTCATCGCGACGCGGCATAGTTGTTAATTTTTTGGAGTATGAGTACAAATCGTGATCATTGTAAGCGTCTTTACCCGCAAGTAATGCTGTTCATGAACAAGTTTTTCCAGATTGGATGAACTCGGGGGAGCGGATTTATTGACTTAGCGACATGATTTTAACAGTTGCCAAGCCCAGTAAATACCGTGGATGGGGTGGATTTGAGAGGATTGGGAATATTTCTTTGTCCCGTGTTCGGGAATCATACCTGCTGAATCTCACTTCCTCCGACCGTACCGTATTTTTTATCACTCCATTCCGGGAGATTGCATCACAGGGTTTACTAAATTAGCGTTTTTAGCATTGATTTAAACTTGTAACTTTCGGTTATTAAGTGCATTTTTATCATTAATTTACTGGCATTAATAGTTAAAAATTAATAGCAATAGTTAAAAATTGTGTTGTCATATTGAAATATATAAAAAGTGACAGAAATATAAAAATGTAATCTCTGTCACTTTTTTCTGTTGCTCAACATGAGACTGTTATTTTAGTCTCATCCTGTTTAATTATGCAGTCCTAGGTATCTGCAAAGAAAGAATCACCCAGCCATTAAACCTAACTCATCGAGATAACCAAATGCCTCTCGATTAACTGAGTTAGTGTTACTAATTAGAAGTAGGTTGGACAAAGCCTAGAGTGAGGCTATCTTTAGCGAGGAAGTGGGATAGATGGTAAGCTCGTTCCTCCGTCTTGAGGAGAATTTTTTCGTACAAATACCGAGTAGCTCTGTCTCCCAAACTCTCAGCCTGTGCTGCTTGACGACGAATTAACCCAATTATTGACTGCTCTGCTGCTAAGTCATTTTCTACCATTTGACGGCAAGAAAATACGCCATCTTGTTCTTGCTCAAAACAGCATAATTCTGCCAATTTGCTAAAGGAAGCTACTGGTACACCACCCAGTCCATCCAAGCGTTCACCAATATCATGGATGTGTTCTTGAACTGCTCCGTAACTTTCGTTAAAAAACTCGTGCAAGGAATCAAATTCAGCGCCATCTACAACAAAATGATGCTTTTGATACTGCAAAGCTAGTCCCTGAAAACTAGCCAAAACAATGTTAAATCCTTCACAAACAGGGCCTGTCACGCTTTTATCTAGCAGTACAGGATTGTCATATACCTGACCAAAAGCGCGCATCATAGTTTGACCTGTAGCCATAGTGCTTCCCTTCTTGTGCGGTTTGATTAGATAACTATTTATATCTAACACATTTGTAAATTTAAAAGAAACATAAAAAAATAATTTTTAATTCATTTGTCTGAGCTTGAAAAGAAGAATTTGCAATAAATACTTACAGTTATATTTCTCAGCCTTAGTATTAGTCCAATCCTCTGCAAGTCTGCGAGTACTTACTAGCTAGTTATTTTGGGAGATGGCTATTTTGAGAGGGAAATATATCCTTCTTGAGTTATGCTGCGCTCCTAACCTATTTTCAATAATTATGAAATATTTTCAATAAGCTGGAATTAAGTCAGGGAATTTTGATATTGGGAGTGGGTAATTAGTTTCTTCCTTGTCCATTGTCCCAAATCCCCATCCCAAGCCCTATTGAGAAATTTTGGAAATTTTCTTGGAAAATTTACTGAGAATTGTTTGCACTTATTGTATCCTAAGAGAAGAGAATGTAATACCTATATTGAAAAGCTCAAAGCAGTATTATTACTTAATTAATGATAATTTTTAGCAATTGAGAGGGTTTTATCTTGGAATCAAGGAGTTCAGAAGCTGAAGCACAGTACAT
This sequence comes from Nostocaceae cyanobacterium, assembly GCA_035285345.1. GTDB lineage: Bacteria > Cyanobacteriota > Cyanobacteriia > Cyanobacteriales > Nostocaceae > JAYKJH01. The sequence goes on from JAYKJH010000239.1 coordinate 50,755, forward strand.
CGTTGAGGTTAATTGGGCAGACCGCTGGCTAATTTATCGACGCTTGCAGGAACTAGAGATTCCTTGTTGCTGTAGCACTAATCAGCCATTAACAGTTGATATTGGTGATGCGATAAGAGCAGTTCAATTGTGGAGTGTTATCAGGCAACTAACAGCACGTCGCCAAGATTTGATTGATTCTCTGGAAAGCTGCTGGAATAAAAACTTTTTGTAGTTAAATAAAGGTAATTTATCATGAGTAAATTTAACAGTATTAAGGTAGCAAATTTTTGTCTTGAAGGGCAGTTAGTCGATTTTGTAATCAAAGATGGCTATAAGCTAAAAGGTTTATATATCAAGACTCCAGAGGGAGAAATTTACATTAAATTAGCTAAGTATCTGCGAGCAGCTTTTGACTTGCGTCTCCAACCAGGTACTTGGTTACAAATTGTCGGAGAAAAGAAAATTGACCTAAAAACTGGTAATGTTAAGCTCAAGGCTGAGAGAGTGTTAGCGGCTGGTGCAAAAACGGAATTAGCAGAGATAGCAGAAGTAGGAGGGGGAGTTTCTTCCTCCTTTGTTTTAGGGAATTGCAATGTGAATTATCCTGAAGATAGACATGTACAAGATTCCTCAACCGCTAGCAAAACAAAGCCTGCTCAAGGCAAAGCTACTATTTTGGTCTGTCAAAAGTCAGACTGTATGAAACGCGGAGCAAAAGGAGTTTGTCAAGCACTTTCTGCAGCACTGAGCGATCGCGGTTTGTCAGAGCAGGTAACTATTAAAGGCACTGGTTGTATGAAAAATTGTAAAGGCGGACCAAACGTTGTGATGCCAGACAAAACCCGCTACAGCCGCATTCAAGCTGAACAAATTCCGGCGGTGATGAATAAACATTTTCCGGATACCAGCCAGGAAGAACAGCAAGATATGGTAGCTACCGCACCCATACCTGTGGTCAGTATGGCTAGTATTGCTAGTTGCATGGCTTCTATTTAATAAGAATTAATGACAATAATTAGGTGTAGTTGAACATACATCTAATTATTGTCAATTACTGCTAATCTTTAGCAATTAATAATTGGTTGTAGTGGTACTAGACTCAGAGTAATATCATGTCCAGAGAAATACCCCTAATTTGTAGGTTGGGTGGAACGAAGTGATACCCAACTTCAGCTTAAAGTTTGTGTTGGGTTTCATTAGACTTCTTGCGTGCATTCCGAAATATTAAATAATTAACCGCATTGATTAGACATCGAAAGCTAATGATTATTAAAATTTGTGTTAATCCCTTGACTTATAGGGCTTTATCTTATTCCTCCAATTTTAGAGCTTGACAAGTTAGAGATTTGTATTGCTGACGTTTGAATTCTTTAAAACCAGGAATCTGATTGCAGATGCGTGTCCAATTGGGATTTTTGGATTTATCGAAACGATCAATAGTTGTTGGCTCAGAATGTTCTTCTTCTTGGTGATAGCAATAAATGGAGGGTAAGTACACTGGTTTACAGTGGGTTCGCGTGATTAGACGGTAAGCAAAATCAATATCTTCATATCCCCAATGCCCATCATATTCTTCATCAAATCCACCGGCTTCAATTGCACTCTGTGTGGGAAAAATGGTATTGCAACCATGAAAGAATGCCCAAGGATGAGGAGTAGTTGTCAACTGTTTGAGATAAGGAAGTCTTCGGTCTTCAACGCAATTATAGTTAGAAGAACTAGCAATAGGAACCGCCTCTGTTAGTTTTTCCCATGTCAGAGGTTCAATGTCAGCACGACTGATAAAAATACGTTCTGCTGTTAACAAGATACTTTGGTCTTGAACCCTTGTATTGATATATGTACTTAGGTTTGTTAGATAGTGGGGGGGTAAGATAATGTCGGAGTCTAGGGTAATCATCCAAGGATATTGGCAGAGTTTCAAGCCGAGATTACGAGTTCTACTCAAGGCGTATGTCGTTTTTAATTTAGGCTGCTTGAGTAAGTAGAGATTCAGCTTGTCTTTGTAGGCTTCATAAAGCTCATCAAGATTATCAAGACTTGAATTATTATCGACTAAGATAACCTCGAATGGCACAGATTTATCCTGCCAAAATAAGGATTGTAGTGTATTATTGAGAGCGGGTTTACCATTGTAGCAAGGGATAACGAAGCTAAACATAGATACAGATTATTGAGTGAACTGCACGAATACATAATCGGGTTTAATACCTGTGGATGACAACTTTTTATTCACTAAAGCTGTCTTTATACCATAGTCAAGCGCACCTTTTATATCAGTATCAAGGGTATCACCGACCATGACGATACTTGCCTTATCTGTAGAGTTGACATGGGAATAAGCTAGAGCAAATATATCTAGAAAAGGCTTGCCGATGTAAATCACCGCTCCCCCAAGTTGTTCATACATTTTGGCAACAGAACCAGCACAGAATCGCTTTTCTCCTAGCAGTGAAAGAGTGTGTAAATCAGGATTCACACACAGCATCGTCACTTGTCTTTCTAGAAAGACTTGAAAATCTTGAGGATACTGAAAAGCAGAATCCGTTGCCGTTAGCAAGATAAATTCTGCCTCGTCAGGTAGGTTAACTCGCAAGTAGGGTAAACCCTGCAATAACTGCTCATGTTGAGCCTCACCCATGTAATAATAACGAGAACCCACAATAGTTTTCTGACCTGTTGTATTAGCAGAAAGCAGATATCGAGTCGTGTCTCCAGAAGTAACAATTGCTTGATATAGCGCTTGGCTAATACCCAGGGATGAGAGTTGCTCGGACATGAGTGCCCCAAGAGTTGGGGTGTTGCTAATCAAGACAACGGTTTTTCCCTGACTCTTCAAAAATGTCAACCACTCTACAGCATAGGGAAAACATTGTTCACCATCGATTAGCACACCCCATAAATCAATAAAAAAAACATCGAATTGGGTAGCGAGTTGATGCCATGAATCAGTACTACTTTTGACAATCATAATGGTTTAAGATTGGAGTAGAATTGATAGAAAGATTAGAAAAGAAATCTAGAGCAACTGCCGTTGCCTTGTTATCTACTTTGTCTTTAAAATGCGTCATCATGCCAGTCCCAGCTTCGCTTATCCTCTTGGATTTTTCTAAGTGCGACCATTCTATTCTCTTGATCTTCAAATATTTCCCGATACAATTTCTTCGATAGGATGTTTGCCCATATTTCTTGCTTAATTGAAGACAATGTACCGACTTCCTTCCATGATTTTGTAAGCTTTTTCCCAACCACTCCCACTTCTTCGTAACACGGGTAATTCTTTAAGAAATCAACAACACGCTTTACTGATGGAAAGCATACATCATCAATGGCAAGGATACCCCCTACTCTTAGCAGTCGAGTTGCATAGAAGCAATCTAGCAGTGTATGGTCAAAAGTGTGCCATCCGTCTATAAAAATGAAATCAAATTGACCTTCATTTGTTTCTAATAGTTTTGGAAGCACAAATTCTGATTTCTTTTCGATTAGGCTGTAGAAATCAATTCCTACAGCCTCCAATTGCTTTATTCCAACACCATCCCATTGGGTATTTTGGAAAGGATCTATAATAGTGTGTGAAGCACCCGGTCGTTCACTTGTGCCTGAGCAAATATATAGCGAGGAAAGTCCGTATGCACAGCCGACTTCTAAAGTGTTGCGGATCGTGGAATCACTATTAATGATAGAAAATAGAAACTCACCTTCTTCACGATCAACCGTGGAGTGTAGTTTATGAGCTTTCCCACTACGCCCTACAACCGAGCCCGCTTCATAGATATTCTTAATAAATTCGTTGATGTTAAGCCTCTTCATTTTTCCAGCTAACCTATAATTCCAACTTGACAAGTGATAAATATTATGTCATGAATCAGTACTACTTTTGACAATCATAATGGTTTAAGATTGGAGTAGAATTGATAGAAAGATTAGAAAAGAAATCTAGGGCAACTACAGCCTGTTCGACTAGCATTCCCAAACCATTAATTGATGATTTTGCCCCAGAAGCAAGTGCCCATTGCTGAAAGAGAGTGTGTTCCGCAATTTTGTAAGCACATTCCAGACAATGGGTATTTGAGCCAACGATAGCAGGATTTAAGGGTAACTGATGTCCCTGAATACTGGCTGACGTGGCATTGATAATCACATCGAAAGGCTCTTGAGGAATATTTTCATAAGTGCAAGTGCTGATGATATCAAAGGGAAAATATCGTTTAATTTTTTGAAGACGTTCTTGATTTCGATTACAAATTAAGATACTTCTGGGAGATTGGTTAATCAGATCCATCAAGATACCCCGCAACACGCCACCGGCACCTAAGACTAATAATTTTTTATTCCGAAATGATAGCCTATGGTTAATTGTGACATCTCTAATAAAACCTTCTCCATCAGAATTATCACCGTAAAATACTCCCTGTTCATTGCGAATAATATTAACTGAACCGGCTTTACGGGCACGCTCTGTTAAAACATCGCACAATTCAAAGGCTTGAACTTTATAAGGTACGGTGATGCAAATGTGGGTTCCTGATTGAAATTTTAGGTCTAACATCTTTGTTTTTAATTCTCTCGGCTCCACTTCAAACTGTCGAACATTCAGGTCAATTCCTTGGGAATGACAGCAGAGTTTGTATACTTCTGCTAACCGACTATGAGAGAGAACACGTCCAAAATAGGCAAGTTTCAATCCTGGGATTGAGCTAACAGGACTAGGAGACTTGTGCTGGTGTGGCATAAATCACAAAATTTTTATTATGGTCTACTGGACTGGTGGTGATAGGTAGTCTTGGAATGGGGTGTAGTGTCCCTCGCGAGAACAGAACCTTATACCTAAGTCGAGTTGGACAGGCAAGAGTTCATTAGTGGAATCAGGGTGGGCAATGCCCACTTTCATCTGTTGTGACAGACTCCAATAGGATACGATAATTTCAGAAGAACAAGTATACGAAAATTCCAACTTTTTTATATTGGATATTACAAGCTAAAAACTGGCACTTTTGTCAAGTCCAGAGGGATTCAAAAATAATCTTCCCGTGAGCCAGAGCGACGAATATCGTTGGTTATGTAGTGAAATCCACCACCTAATGTACGAGCATGACGCAGTTGCAACCCAATTACATTTACACGTCGTTTCTCCAGTTCTTTGATTAAAGAAACTTGCCTTTTATCAACAATTGCTAACTCTGGATTAACCATGAGAAAATTCATGGCAATCCAAATTGATGACAGTGGAGACCCTTCATAGCCGATATCCACTGGTTCTGGACACCAAATTTTATCCCAATCGTGAAATAATGCAGGTAAATTATCGTCATTCACTCGTTCTGGATTAATCACAACTAAGCCTGGACGAACGATGGTAAATGTTGTATCAATATGTTTACCCAGATACACGTTTATACATTGATGGACTCGGTAATCGTTTCCCAAAACTGATTGCAACCATTGTCCTCCTAACTGGTTTCCTGAATCGCTGACTTGATACAGGATATCCTTCCCTAAGCGCAGAATATTAGCGGCATCAAAAGCAATTTCCGAATTTAACAATAATTATAATGTCCACAAGAAGACCAATTCGGTGTTGAAAAAGAGATTGAATGGTCAGTTATTTGCGGACGACGAACTTTTACATTTAATTCTTGCAACGTGGCAACTAAAATAGCAAGGTCTTGTTGAGTTTCTTCGAGGACGCGATCGCTAAATTGCCCAGTTGGGATATCTTCATCACTAAGTTTCGCTTATTCCCTCTTATTCCCTCTTATTCCCTCTCTCTTTGGGAGAGGGTGAGTGTGAGGGTAATTCATATCCGCTCTTCAGCAACGCCAAATAATTTATATACCCATGTCAGCTGACATATTGCACCATTCGAGTGGAACCGTCCCACCCCTGCCCCACAACGTAGAATGAAGATTTGAGGATGTAATAAGCAGAGGTGGCGGACAATATTCTCAATAATCATGGTAGTGCAAGATATGAGTCAGGCTTACTGTTCCAAAGGGTGACAATGCTATTACTGCCATCCTTTGTAGGAATCAGAGTCAGATATAGGGGTGTGGGTTTGTCTTCACGAATCAATGTATAAATTACTCCACCATTTGGCAGCTTATCCTCACCTTCAATAGTGAATTGCTCGTTTAAAATTTCTGTACTGACGTAAGTTTCATACAACTGCTGGGGATTAGTACCTGGAACTTTGGCAATTAAACCATCAACAATTGCTGGGTGTAGCTGACCATTCTGAAGAAAAGCATTCGGATTATCCACTAGGTCTTCTAAGCGCTCAACTTTTTGCCAATCATCCTTCATGGGTACACCACCTACGGAATCAACCCCCAATGGTTGCATCTGCTCAGGGGGTGTGGGAGTTGGAGTGGGAGTTGGTGTGGGAGTTGGAGTTGGTGTGGGAGTTGGAGTTGGAGTGGGAGTTGGGGTGGGAGTTGGGGTGGGAGTTGGTGTGGGTGTGGGAATCGGTGTGGGAGTTGGTGTGGGTGTGGGAGTGGGAGTTGGAGTCGGTGTTGGAGTTGGAGTTGGAGTTGGTGTTGGTTTAGGTTTTGGTGGTAAAGGTTTTTCAGCTTCCGGTTTGGGGATGGGAATTGGTGGTTTGGCTACTATCTGAGGTTTCGGACGAGGAATTGGTGGTTTTGTAACCGATTGCGATGGAGGGATAACGGGTTTTTTTGGGGGAACAGCCAGTTTTTCTGGTTTGGGAATCTTTAATGATGACGACGAAGGTGCCAGTCGCGTTACCTTGACCAGCTTTTCTGGCTTTTTCTTATCTTCCTTGGCTGTTTCCTGGGATGGTATGGGTATTGCCAATAGTACACAGTGTAGCGCTATAGAACTGAGCCACACTGGTTGCCATAAACTGCGTAGGGGTAGAGGCAAATTTTTCATACCACATTGGGGACTGGGGCACACACTAATATCACGGATACGCTGATGTGGGTAGGGGACTAATAACTACATCTTGTCGAGACGATGACGTAATTTGCTGCTGAGGAAATCAATCATCGTGACGACCACCAACAGGACTAGCATCATGGTGGTGGCTTTGGTGTACTCAAAACCTTTAATGTAGTTGACTAATTCAAAACCTATACCTCCGGCACCGACTACACCTAATACAGATGCAGCGCGGATATTATATTCAAACATCCACAAGGTATATCCCAACACTAAGGGTAAAACTTGAGGAAGAATGCCGTATTGAGCTATTTGGATGCGGTCAGCACCAGCGACTTGCAAAGATTCTATGGAACGCGGGTCAACGGCTTCTATGGCTTGTTGATAAAATTTTCCTAAGTAGCCAATGGTATAAATTGCCAATGCTAGAGTACCTGCAGGGGCGCCCAATCCGGTAGCAGCAACAAATAGTAATCCCAGTACAATCGATGGTACTGAACGCACGGCATTTTGGATGAAATTAGCTAGCCATTGTAGCCATTGGGGTGCAATATTGCTAGCGCTAGCGATCGCAATGGGTAGAGAAATAATCGCTCCCAGGGTGGTTCCCCAGATGGACATCTGGATGGTTTCAATTAAGGCTTTAATCGCTACATCTACCACTTCCAGGTTGGGGGGAAACAACCGTGAAATAAAGTCAGTGACGTAGGGACCACTACTCTTGAGAAGTTCAAAATTGACCTTTAGACCTTGGAGTGCCCAAGTGTAAACTACAACTACAATGCCCAGGATGAGTAAGCGAGTTAACCAAGCGTACCGATGTAAAAAATTAACTAAATCTTTCATATGAAATAAGTAAATTTACGTTAGGCATTGCTAGCCCGTCAAAAATCTAGAAAATATTCCCATCTCTCGGCAATTTCTCTTCGCTTCTTAGTGGTTTCAATAAGTTTTAACCACAAAGAAACGAAGAAACGAAGAAGATTACAAACTCAAAGCTGTAGAAAATTTGGCTTGTAGGTTGTCGCAGCTACCGTCATAAACAACACACCCTGCATCTAAAACTATTGCTCGTTGAGCGTAAGTAGCGGCAAGGTTGAGGTCATGTAATACTGTAACGATGGTCATTCCTTGTTCAGCATGAAGTTGGGCTAAACTGTCCATTACCTGTTGGGAAGCCATGACATCTAAGCCGCTGGTGGGTTCGTCAGCTAGGAGAATTTGCGGGGATTGAATTAATGCACGAGCGATCGCTACCCGTTGTTGCTGTCCACCGCTAAGTTTGCTAGTCCTTTGGTAAGCTAAATCCTTTAACCCCAATTCAGACAGCAGTTGCAACGCTAAGCGTCGGTCGCTCTTAGGAAAGCCAAACAGGGTTTGTCTACTAGACATTGCACCCAGACGACCGCATAAGACATTTTCCATCGCACTGAGTTGGCGAATCAACCCACCACCTTGAAATAACATCCCAACGTTACGGCGGATTTGCGGTAGGGTTTTGGGATTGATGGGAATACCATTAACCCAAATATCCCCTTTTTTTATCGGTACTAGTCCGACGAGCGATCGCAATAATGTAGACTTCCCCGCACCATTGAGTCCCAGCAAAACGACAAACTCACCCTGGTTAATGTGACAACTAACCCCGTTGAGAATAGGACGGTTCAGGGATGGTGAATATACCGTTTCGACATCAATACACTCAATGGCTGGCTGGTTCATAAATCGGGAATGGGGAATGGGTAATGGGTAATGGGGTAAGAGGTAATTGATTTTTTCCTTCCCTTGGGTTCCTTCCCTTGTCCTCGGTGTCCCCACTCAGGACTCAGGAACTCAGGACTACATTATTGCTCAATTCCAGCACGTTTGAGGGCTTCGCGCATGGGTTCTAAGTGTTTGCTATGGTCAACTTTCACCAGATTTGTCGAGTTGTATAAGCTGGTCAATAATTGATTGTTAGCTGGTTCATTTAACTTCATCAAGGCGTTGATTATCTTTTCCCTTGTCGCTGCTGGAACATCGTCATCAATCACGATACCGTGAGCCGGGACATTAGAGATACTATGCAATACCCGCAGCTTCTTGGCTTCTTCGGCTGTGATGTAAGGCGCACCTAGAGTGTATTCCGATACAGCAGCTACATCGGCTTGACCCCGCAGCACTGCTTGTAATGCACCGCTGTAGCCGTTACCGTAGGCGACTTGACCGAAGAAACTATCTAATTTATCACGAGAAGGCACCAATCCTTCTTTCACTAACTCTCCTACAGGGAAGATAAACCCAGAACCAGAGGTGGGAGAGGTAAAGGTCATTCTCTTACCCCGCAGTTGTTCTAGGGTTTGCTTAGCGGAGCTTTTGCTTTGTAGGGGACTATCTTTGGGGACGACAAAAATCGATTTGTAGGTGTGTCCACCGGAGTAATTTTTGCGTACCTCCGCCAAATACATGCGAGAGTTTGCTAATTGTTCTGCCTTCAAAGCAGGTCGGCTACTTAAGAAAGATACGTCCACCCGGTTAGCTCGCAAAGCTTCCACCGCCGCTGTATCGTCAGCAACAATTGCTTCCACTTTCATGCCCAATTCTTTTGATAAAAAAGTAGCCACAGCGTTCGCCTTATTTTGCAAGTCTGTGGAATCAGCACGACTGGGAAAAGCGATTTTCAAAGTCGTCATGGGCGCATTTTGGGCAACTAAGTTTTGGTTTTGCGCCTGTTGACTGGGAACTGAGTCAGCACTTGCTTCCTGCTCAGCAACGGTGCTAACACCACAACCAGCAAGCACTACAGCCGCAGCGCTAACATTTAGGAAAACCTTTTTCCACAGACTCATGACCCATTCTCCTTTGCTAAAGATTCTCAGTATTTTTGCAAATACTTGTCAACAACATTGGAATAGATTTTGATATCTTTTGTAAGAAAAGTCAATAATCAATGGCAAAAAAACAGACGGTAAATCACCTGCTAGTTGGGTTATATTTACCGTCAACAGAGAATATTTTCTAGTGGACTAAATCACTGCAATGCAGTCAATCTCTACCAAAACATCTTTAGGTAGCCGGGAAACTTGCACACATGCGCGGGCTGGGGCTGTATCTTCTGAGAAAAATTTAGCGTAAACTGCGTTCATTGCGCCAAAATCATTCATATCTTTGAGAAATACAGTAGTTTTCACAACCTGCTCAAAGCTAGCACCTGCTGCTTGCAGAATAGCCTCAAGATTAGCCATAACCTGCTCGGTTTGCTTTGCCACATCCTCGCTGGAGAGAATATCACCCTTTACGGGGTCGATGGCAATTTGTCCAGCCACGAATATCATTTGACCAGAGACGGCGATCGCTTGGTTATATGGTCCTACTGGTGCGGGTGCTTTATCGGTGCGAATTACTTGGCGAGTCATGGTTAATAACTGTAAGATTTCTCCATCAGGCATTATCTCACCAGTCCGGTCTTTTACTCGCCAGCCTCCTTTGCTAGGGATTGGTAGGTGGTAGTGGCTCTCCCAGGTTAGTCAGATTGAGAACGTAACCACCAGTAACCAGATAAACTATATCTGCGATCGCACCCAAGCGACGGACTAGATTACCCAAACGGTCGCGGAAAGTTCTGCCGATGGGATAGGCTGGAACCACACCCCAGCCGGTTTCTTCGCCAACAAAAATTATCTTTAAGGGTGCTTGCTGTACGGTATCTAACAAATCTTGTACCGTGTTTTCCCAGTCTTGTTCCTCCAATTCAAGTAAATTCGCTACCCATGTCCCTAAAGAATCTACCAGGAAACAGGTGTGCGGATTTGCTGTTTGCAATCTGCCAACTAAATCTACTGGCACCTCTAGGGTCTGCCAATCTGCGGGACGCCTTGCACAGTGTTTTTGAATCCGCAGCAGCCATTCTTGGTCATCTGAGTTTTGTTGTGCTGTCGCCATGTAAACCACAGACATCCCAGAGTTCATCGCCAGAATTTCTGCCCATTCACTTTTCCCAGAACGTGCGGGACCTGTTACTAAAATGACTTTCTCCACAAATTCGCTTTTAACTGCTAGCTACTGTAATAATACTAGGGCTGACTCATAAATACTCTGTTTTCAACCTCTTGCCAAGTTCCTATAAAATGAGCAGAGTATAATCAATGGAAAAAATCGCTCCTACCACAAATTCCATTGCACAAAACCGTCAGTTAGACGGGGATAGCCTGTGGACTGGTGTCGTCCCCACGAGCCAGGATAAAGCAGGAAGTAAATCAAGCTCAAGCCTAGTTGAATAGCTCCCGGAAGCAATAACTAAGTTTGAGTCGAATTTATCTAACGGTTGATAAACTTTGCGGATTGTGTATGAAAGCAGGTTTAAGACGAATCGCAGCCACTTTACATGACCTGGAAAATCGCTCAGACACTTTTAACGCTGAGGAACACACTAGTGTACCTAAAGCTTCTTACTCCTTTGTCATTTCTTCCCCAGGGACAGAGCAGACAACGCCAGAAAATATTCAACCGGAAGAACTGAAATTATTTACCCAACCTCCTTCTGTCCAAACCTTCCCTGCTAAAGAGAGCGGCTTTAAATCACCCTCCCTACCGAAATTAAAGCCCGCTAGTATTAGCAGCCATCGTCACGGTGCTAACCCGGCTTTGGCGATGAATTTATTATGTGAAATCCAAGAAAAAGTAGGCAGTTGGCAAGCAGAATTGCAACAAATTGTCCGCCAAGTTCAAGATATTTACCTAGAAGGTCCGATTGTTGATGGTTGGTTAGAATCCCATGCTCAAGAACCGGGAACGGGAGAAACAGGAACAGTACAGCAAGCAAAACAAGACAGCTTGATGGACTACGTAGAAGAAATGTCCGCTGCTGAAGGTAATGTCACTTACCAATCCCCCCGGACAGGTTATCGTCTGTGTGGAATGGATGCTACTGGGAAAGTCTGGTCCCGTCCCTGTCCACCAGAACAAGTTGCGGCTATCAGTGTCGCCATTGCTCGCTACCAAAAATTACGTCAACTTTTGGGTCGCAAGCAATACTTAGAAACTCGCCTATCCCAATTAGCGGAAACTCTAGTAGTTATCCACGGTCACATCCAGTCGTAAGTAAAAAATCAGTAAAAAATCTATTCCGCAAAAATTCGGTTGGTAGCCCTAGAGATTGTGCAGTAGGATATTCGGGCAATACTATGTCGTGGGATTTTAAATCTAGCTTCTAGCTCCTAGCTATTATCATTGAGCTATTGCAATCCCAAATCGCAAATCTAAATTTGGCTATGCCAGACCCGCAAATTTCTGCCATTATCTGTACTCACAATCGCCATGACTATCTCGGTGCTGCCATCGATAGTCTGTTAGTACAGGAATTTGCCGGGGAATTTGAAGTGGTGGTGGTGGATAATGGGTCGAGCGATCGCACCCGCCAAGTTGTGGAACAAAGACTCACCAACCCCCGCCTCAAGTATGTTTACGAACCAACAATTGGCTTATCTGTCGCCCGGAATACGGGGGCGAAAGTTTCTCGTAGTCCCATTCTTGCTTATCTCGATGATGATGCAGTGGCTAGCAAGCAATGGTTACAAGTTCTATATGCTGCCTATCAACACAACGAAAAACTAGCGATCGCTGGCGGCAAAGTTACCCTTTTATGGTCTGCTGGAATCACACCCCCACCCTGGCTATCTCCTGGATTGGCTGTGAATTTAGGAAGCTATGATTTAGGAGAAAATACTGTTTGTATTACCAATCCTGGCTTAACTCCCAGAGGCTTGAATTACTCCATTCGTCGGAGTTTTCTGGAACAAATCGGCGGTTTTGACCCTAACCTCGGTCGAGTAGGCAAAAATCTTCTTTCCAACGAAGAACTACACATGACTGAACGAGCGCTTTTATCAGGATGGCAAGTCGTATACCTTCCGCAAGCCCTAGTAGCACACAACGTCTCTGTGGAACGCTTGCAACGTAGCTGGTTTTTAAGCCGCAGCTGGTGGCAAGGTATTAGTGAGTGCTACCGGGAACAACTGGCTGGTAAAGCAGGTTGGGGACAACTGCAACGCGGTGGGGAAAGGTTAATTCGTGGTCTTTACAAATCATTGCAACATTTCTCTGATCCAGCGGAACGCTTTGACAAATTCGTCTATGCTTATGGTCAGATTGGTTACTTAAATGCTGCTATTAAAGGTCTACTAAGTAAAAGTCACAAAGAAAAACAACAAGACTCTTCCTGAGTACTCCGCTCTGCGTAGATTATTATTAGGTTATATTTAATTAGTTTTACTCAGGTAATTATAATTAAATCAGTAAATCGCGCTTTGAGACGGAAATTGTAGAAATTTTAAATTAAATTTACATAACTTATCATGGATTTTGGCAATAAATTCTAGCTATAGTGCCCATTGGTGCATCAATTATAAAATCAAATCTATATATTGTACCAAGAGTGACTAATTTACCTAATGTATAGAAAATGTTATCTAGTAGAGCAAATTTGGCGGAGGATATGAACCTAGAATATGACCTTTGTGAACTGGTGACACCTATCTCCCTAGTCAGAGAAGAAGATGGATTTAGGGTAACTTGGACACAATATATATGTAATGGGTGTATGGAATTTAACCTCTTGAATTGGGGATTGTGAATTGCTTATGAGTGCTAAAGTACCAGTTTCAGTCCTGATTCCAGCGAAAAATGAAGAACTAAATCTACCAGCTTGTCTGGAGAGTGTGAAAATTGCCGATGAAATATTTGTAGTCGATTCTCAAAGTAGCGATCGCTCAATTGAGATTGCTGCAAATTCCGGTGCAAATGTAGTCCAATTTCATTTTAACGGACGCTGGCCTAAAAAGAAAAATTGGGCGTTAGAAAACCTCCCTTTTCGCAACGAATGGGTGCTAATTGTGGATTGTGATGAGCGGATTACCCCAGAACTGTGGTCAGAAATTGCTCTAGTTATTCAAAATCCAGAATACGCTGGGTATTACCTAAATCGACGGGTATTTTTCTTAGGAAAGTGGATTCGCTACGGTGGTAAATACCCTGATTGGAATTTACGCTTATTCAAACACAAACTAGGTCGTTACGAAAATCTGGGCACCGAAGATATTCCCAATACCGGCGACAATGAAGTTCACGAACATGTCATTTTAGCTGGTAAAGCTGGCTATCTGAAAAATGATATGATCCACGAGGATTTCCGCGACCTCTACGAATGGTTAGCACGTCATAATCGCTACTCCAACTGGGAAGCCCGTGTATACTATAATCTATTGACAGGCAAAGACGACACCGGCACCATTGGCGCTAATTTATTTGGTAATGCAGTACAGCGCAAGCGGTTCTTAAAAAAAGTCTGGGTACATCTACCCTTTAAACCCTTGTTACGATTTATCCTATTTTACATTATCCAACGCGGTTTCTTAGATGGCAGAGCCGGTTACATCTACGCTCGACTCATGGGACAATACGAGTATCAAATTGGCGTCAAACTTTACGAACTACGGAAATTTGGCGGTCGTCTCAACACTCATCCCACCCCTAATTCTGTACCAGTTCCACCCCAGGAAGTAGGGACTCAGTAAGTAGGGACGCTGGAAATAATGACTAATGACTAATGACTAATGACTAATGACTAATGACTAATGACCAATGACTAGCGATGCAGAACCGTTTGTAGATTTACGTAAGTATGACCAATCTTGGTTTGACCGGGGGCGTCCGGGCTGGTATATCTTGTTGTGGTGGTTTGTGCAAGCGATCGCCTTTCCCCTAAGTCCTCACCCCCTAAATAGCGCGCGATGTGCGCTGCTGCGTTTATTTGGCGCTACCATTGGTACAGATGTCATAATTCGCCCCACAGCTCGCTTCACCTATCCCTGGAAAATAACCATCGGCGACTATAGTTGGATTGGTGATGATGTAGTTTTATACAGTCTTGACCATATAAATATCGGTAAACACTGTGTCATTTCCCAGAAAAGCTATCTGTGTACTGGTAGTCATGACATCCAAGACCCAGCTTTTGGTTTGAAAACCGCCAGTATTACCATAGGTAATGGGGTATGGATTGCGGCTGATTGTTTCATTGCACCGGGAATTCAAATTGATGCGAATGCCGTAATTGGCGCAAGAAGCAGTGTTTTTAGTCACATGCCAGCCGGTCAGGTTTGCTACGGGAATCCTTGTCGTCCGATGTATTCCCGGCTAGGGTAATACAATATGGACAATCCTCTTTGCGCCTAAAGTTTAAAGGGACTAGGGGAGAACTTTTCCCCATTACCCATTACCTTACTCATTCATATTCCGATAAGTTGCTACTGCAGAAGGAGAAATACGGTTCAAATAACGGAATATCCAATATTTGAATATCGTATCGAGAATCACTGGGAAAGTCGCAATAAATAGGAAGATAAAGTCGTGATTTCCTGGTAAACCTAAATGGCGAGATATACCTTCCAAAATTACTTCCCAACCGTGGGGAGAGTGAAATCCTACAAAGACATCGGTGAATAGAATAATAATAAATGCTTTAGCACTGTCGCTCAAGCCATAGACAATATTATCAAAGAATTCTTTGAGTACTGCGATTTCGCGTTTGCTGATAAGTAAGAGCCAAGCAAATGCAATTACTGACAACATATCAGCAAATAAATTTTTGACAGCACTAGCACTTTCACTGCGATATTCTTCTGCTATTTCCTGGGCTTTTTCTTTGAGCTTAATTTCTAGTTCTCCAATTGATAGTTTTTGAGTATTTAGGAGCAAATTGTCAAACTTAAGC
Source organism: Nostocaceae cyanobacterium (assembly GCA_035285345.1). Classification (GTDB taxonomy): domain Bacteria; phylum Cyanobacteriota; class Cyanobacteriia; order Cyanobacteriales; family Nostocaceae; genus JAYKJH01. Next base: position 66,389 of record JAYKJH010000239.1, read on the forward strand.
CTTTCTTCAAACTTTTGCAATTCTCCTAATGCTTCCTCTTCCATCTCATAATTGAGGAATATGCCAGTATTTTCACCCCGTACCCTATCCACAATTGGTCCAACAACGAAAGCTTTTGCTAACTGATGAGTCAGCACAGGTACTATAATTAGCAGTAAGATAAATCTAATAGAAGTTGATGTTCGTCTTTGGGAAGTCCGAAAACTTTTCACAACTTCTTGTTCAGATTTAGGGTCTAACTCTACTTGTAGACGATTGATTGTACTTAAGATTGACCGGGGTAAAATACCAGTTGCGTCGGTTTTACTCCGGGGTTTTTTGACTAAATTACTAGCGTTCCCACTGGTGGGATTTGGCGGTAGGGATGACACGGCTGCTGATTCAATTTGAGCTAATTTAGTATCATTAATTGGAGGTGGTGTTTCTTCTGGATAAATGACATCTTCATCGTTGTACTTAGCTGTGACTTCATCAATGAAACCGAGTTTTGCTAGAACTTCAGAAGAATTTATAATCTTCTTAAAGCGAGCATCATTAGTTTGGGGATTTATGAAGTTTATAAAAGCTATACTGGCACGAAATTCTGTCAGCCGCATCTGAATATTTTTTAATTGTTTTCTCAGGTCGTCCTCAAAAAAATCCATCACGCTGTTGCCATAATTGGCAGACTCAGCAGTTACTTTCTGATTGTTAAAATACTGTCCTTCCAATTCCCTAATCTTAACTGCTGCTTTATAAGCCTCATCTAGAGAACGTTGAGGGGTATTTAAGTACCACTCATAAGCAGATACCAAAAAACCGTAAATTCTGTGAGGCATATCAGAGTCTTTCATAGTAGGCAATAAACCCGCCTTAGATTTTATTATTGATGTCTGGACTTAATTCAATGTACGAGGTATATTAGCAAATTCACAAGGAGACAGTTTGTGATTTCCCATTGTCTTTGGATTGTCGGTCCTAGCCGTAGCGGTAAGACAACTCACCTAGTTGATGAGTTTGCCAGATGGGTAAAAAAAGAGCAACAGAGGCAGAAGTTATCTTATACCCGCAAACTTCCGCAATCAAGTGGCGATAACATAGCCAAAAAATTGCGGCTAGAACAAGGTGAAATAGGGGTTTTAGCTTTAGCTGCTAATGATGACAATCGTCGAGAATTGGCTGATAAAATTGTTGCTGCTACTGGTGGTAAATATCCGGTGCGCTGCAAGACACCTCTGGGTTTTTTTCAGGATGAAGTCATTTTATTTTGGCCTCTGTTGATTCAATTGCTACAAATCAAGGCACAATTTCCGGTGCGACTGCGACCAGAAACTGAACAGGAGTTAGCAACTAAATTGTGGCGTCCTCAGTTGAATGAGGAAATTCTCCGGGGTGCTGGAGTCAACGAATATCGCTTTGTGCGGCGGGTTTTGGACTTATTAGTATTAGCGGCTTACAGTGGTACAAGCTGTGAGGATATTGCTCATGTTCTGGAAACGGGTCTACAAGAGCAACAACAACCGCAATTAATGGCTTCTTTGCTGCTACAGTGGCGTAGCTGGTGTCTCGAACGGGGATTTCTTACTTACGGCATTATTACAGAACTTTACAGCCAGCAGTTGTTACCCAATGCTAATTACCAGCAGCATCTGATGCAGCGCTATCAAGCGGTGCTAGCGGATGATGTGGATGAGTATCCCGCTGTGGGACGCCATTTGTTCGAGTTGTTGTTGGAGCGGGGTGCAAAAGGGACTTTTACTTATAATCCGGTCGGTGGGGTGCGTGTAGGGTTAGGTGCAGACCCGAATTATCTGGAAGGGTTAGCAGCGCGGTGTCGCTTAGAAGTCTTGACTCCTCAGCCGGGACAATCCCTCGCTGATACCCTCGCGACGCCGATATTATCATTGGTCACACAATCAGCGGGACTGGTGACTTTACCCTCGTCAGTGCAGTTAATTCAAACCACCTCCCGCGCTAAACTCCTGCGAGAAACTGCCGAAGAGATTATTAAGGTGATTAAACAGGGTCAGATAAAACCAGAGGAAGTAGCCGTAATTGCTCCGGGTTTAGATGCGATCGCTCGTTATACTCTTGTCGAAATCCTCAGCAAACAAAATATCCCCGTCGAGTCTTTAAACGACCAACGACCGTTAATCAGTTCACCAATTATCCGTGCCTTACTCACTACTCTAGCGCTAGTCTATCCAGGTTTAGGGCGTCTAGTGGATCGGGATGCGGTAGCGGAGATGCTGGTAGTCCTCAGCAGGAAGAAAGAACAATCAGAAAACTCCTCAGCAGACGGGTGGGGAAACCCTGGGTGGGGAAACCCTGGATGGGGAAACCCCACCCCTACAGAACTCAACGCTGATATTGACCCGGTACGGGCTGGGTTGCTGGCAGATTACTGTTTCCAGCCCCACCCAGAACGCCCTAATTTGCTGCCGGTGAAAAGTTTTCCCCGCTGGGATAGATTGGGTTATGCAGCTAGTACAGCCTACGAGCAAATATTGCAATGGTTGCAGCAGCAGCGACAGCAATTGGAGCAGCGATTAATACCCAGTCCTATTTCTCTGTTAGACCGGACTATTGTCCAGTTTCTTTGGAATGGTAGCAATTTGCCCTACGACCAACTAGCCGCCTTGCGGGAATTACTGGAAACTGCCCAGCATTATTGGGAAATTGATACTAGGTTAAACCAGGTAACATGTAGGGGTGGGGAGACCCCACCCCTAGAGAATCGGGAAACCTTACCTCTACAGGAGGGGGGAATGAATAGTACGATTGCAGAGTTTATTAAACTATTGCGCTACGGTACTATCACGGCTAATCCCTATCCAGTGCGTCCCATTGGGACACGAGCAAAGGCTGTGACTTTAGCAACTATCTTCCAATATCGCTCCAGTCGCCGCACTCACCGGATTCACTTCTGGCTGGATGTGAGTTCACCACTGTGGTTGAGTGGTGGTGCTGCTACTCTGTTTGGTGCGCCGTTATTTTTGCAAGACAGGTTTGGGCAATTTTGGACAGCAGAAGAGGCTAAAGAGGCGGATGAACAACGATTACATCGGATTTTAGTAGATTTACTGGCTCGCGTGCAACAGAGAGTTTACCTCTGTCACAGCGATTTAGCGGTGAATGGGCAAGAACAACTAGGT
>JAYKJH010000240.1:0-5004 GCA_035285345.1 Nostocaceae cyanobacterium
GTCAGCCGCGTCGGTGAAGGTTCCACTTTCCAGATTGAATTCCCCAGACACATCCGACTTCCGGGAATGGGTACTAATGGTGCAAGACCTAGTAAACCCTCGTCACGGATGCTTTTCTGAATCTTAAGCTAATCAAAACGCCTCAACGTGATTAAATATGGCATCCGTCAATTCCGACGAGTCCTGTTGTGTTTGGGCTTATATCATGTCCGCTTAAGACCCCGCCCTTAAGGGCGGGGTTTATATGCGTAGGTTGGGGAGCCACTGCGTTGCGGTGAACCAGCGCTGCAGGAGGGTTTCCCCCGTTGTAGCAAGTGGCGTTTGAAGAATAGACTTCTTGCGTGCATTCCGAAATATTAGATAATTAACCGCCGTACGCGACGCCTGCGCCCTTGGCGCATACACGCCGATAAACGCCGATAAAATTTACTTTTGCTCATAGGTCTAATGAAACCCAACACAAACTTTAAGCTGAAGTTGGGTGTCACTTCGTTCCACCCAACCTACAAATGAGGAATTTATGATAACTATTTATCCGGACATGATATCAAACCCTCCCCTAGGATAACTTGGTCATTCCAACGGACTTGATATTATATATAATTTTAATTAATATAAAATGCAACAATTCATCATAAAATCAAAATAATAAACCTGTAATATTGTCAAAAAAACCTGACATAATCAATCTTACACTACATAGTAGCAGTACTTTCAGCCTGCAGTAGATTAAGACTGGTGGAGAGGTATAACTAATTTGATTCATATCGTTGAAACCCTTGTAATTACGTTGTCGATTCGCTGGAAAATCACCGCAAAAATTGCCAACTTAAGATGAACATTGACGAGGAATTTTCATACGGTTGACAAGTAAGGGTAAATGTGTATTTAGCAGATAAGCAGATATTTTGGCATTTTTAGTCGATTATGTCCTTAGTTTGGCAAGAAAACCTGCCATTGGACTGTCTAGACGCGAAGCTCACACAGATATTAAAATGGTCTGTTTGAGTTGCAATTCTTAGTTTCAGGACTTACCCACAGGTAATGTCTTTTCGTCCGCAACGACGGCTGTTGCAATCTCAAAATATTGTTTTTTAGTAGCGCCTGCGTATACCAGTTACTTAAGAACTGATTAACTCAGCTATCCGCAACTTTGCCGAACGGGCACGGGGATTATTGGCAATTTCTTCATCTTGTGCAGTAATAGGCTTTTTAGTAATTACTTGCAATAGAGGATGATTGCGTAAACTATGTTTTACCAGTCGGTCTTCCAAGCTGTGAAAGCTAATAATCGCAATTCTGCCACCGGGAACTAATGCCTGTGGTGCTTTTTCCAGGAAAGTTTCAAGAACGCCTAATTCATTATTAACAAGTATTCGCAAGGCTTGAAAGGTACGGGTAGCTGGGTGAATTCTACCGTAACGATATTGACGGGGAACCCAGGACGCGATCGCTTCTGCTAATTCCGTTGTAGTAACAAAAGGGCGATTTTCCACAATTCGTCTAGCAATGCGTCGGGACAAGCGTTCCTCGCCGTACTTGAAGATAATATCAGCTAATTCGGCTTCTGACCACTCATTAATGATATCAGCGGCTGTGAGGCTTTGTTGTCTGTCCATCCGCATATCCAGACTTGCAGTCTTCTGGAAACTAAAACCCCGATCGGCGGTATCTAGGTGATAAGAACTCACCCCCAAATCGGCGAGAATCCCGTCAAAAGTGCGCTCAGGAAACTCATAAGTAGCAAAATTACTGTGGATAAATTGCACTCGTTCCCCATACTCTGCTAATTGCTGTTTTGCAGCGGATAGAGCATCCTGATCTTGGTCAATAGCGGTGACTTTCACATCCGTCGCAGCTTCTAATATCAAGCGAGTGTGACCCCCACCACCGACGGTTGCATCTAGATAATATCCCCCTGGACGGACTGCTAAACCTGTAATTATCTCCCGACTTAAGACAGGAACATGGGAAAAGTCAATAGTCATTGGTTATGTGTTGTTCAATAAAACCTTACATTCTATAGATATCAGGACTTACGCAAAAATTTCCCAAATCCTTAATTTATGGAACCGCCAAGACGCCAAGAATTTGTAGAATGTGCGTAAGTCCTAGATATAAAGCTTTTCATATTAGAAGATTGTTGATTCATAACTTAAATAAAGATTGCTCTAAAAATTCGTCTCAATTACGCGATGCGACAAATGCCACGTTTTGGTACAATCATCAAGATGTAAAGGTTTAACAGAAAGATGGCAAGCACAAATATTTATCAACAAGCAAAAGGTTTGGCACTGATTGACCATCAGAATTATCCAGAAGGGATTAAAGAATATATGGCTCTTGAGGAAGCTTTTCTATTAAATAATTTACAAGGAGCTAAAAGTCTGCTGGAAGTAGGTTGTGGAGATGGTCGCTATCTGGAGATGCTCGCTTCAGTTGTGGGAGAAATACTGGGAATTGACTATTCTGAATATCTCGTCAATCTTTCCAGAAAAAGAACAAATAATTTTCCTAATGTCAAGGTCATTCATGGTAATGCTAAAGATTTACCATCTTTACTGTCTAAAACCTATAAATTTGCCACTTTAGCTTGGAATACCATTGGTAATATGCCGCCAGAAATTCATCCAGATGTGTTTAGAGGGTTGAGTCAATGGGTTGAAGAAAAGATTTTCATTTCCACCTATCAATGCAGTGATGCAGTAATGAAGGAAAGATTGAAACTTTATGAAAATTGCGGCTACAAGGTGAATAGTATTAACGGAAATCAGGTGATTATGGAAGATGGAGAACATACTGCTTATGCTTATCCTATCAACTATTTCCAAGATTTAATGGAGTCTAATCATTTCTCAATGGAAACCTATGAGTTTGGTTTTTGTGGGGTGATGATTGTGGGAACCAAACAGGATTTTCGTTAAACAAATCCATTCATGAAATTGTCAGATTAGGTTGAACAACGAAACCGAACATCTACAAACATTTGTTCGGTTTCAGTTCGTTTCACCCAACCTCCAAAAATATAAACATAAGATAACCGTTTTTGCTTGGCAAATTTATCCATAAATTCTATCAGGTTTTCTACTGCTTCTAGAGTGACACCGTTATAAAGACTAACACGACATCCTCCTCTCGTTCGATGTCCAGCCACTCCAATAATTCCTGCTTGAGAAGCTTCATGAATAAACTGTTTTTCTAGGCTTTGATTCGGAAGTGTAAAAACCACATTCATCAGGGAACGAGAAGATGGCTCTACAGCACAATGAAATAAAGGGGTTGAATCAATAAAATCATAGAGCAAGGAAGCTTTTTTCTGGTTTATCTGTTCCAGTGATTGCAGTCCACCGATATCTGATTCAATCCAGCGCAAAATCTGCCAAGTTATATAAATTGAAAAACAAGGTGGAGTGTGGTAGTTAGACTGGCTTTTAATATGGGTACGGTAATCCAGAAATTCTGGCAAATCTTCGGTAATGCTGGTCAACATTTCTGGGCGAATCAGAACAATCGTAACCCCTGCAAGTCCGACATTTTTTTGAGCGTGGGCATAAATCACACTCAAGTTGCTAACATCAATTTCCTTACTCATAAAATCGGAACTCATGTCAGCAACAAGTGGAATCGTCATTGCTGGAAAGCTGTGAAATTGAGTACCAACAACTGTATTATTGCTGCAAAGGTGAATAAACTTAGCGCCGGGACGGGGATGAATTTGATTTAAGTCGGGAACAGAAGTGTGGTTACAATCAACAGATGAAGCGATAATTTTCAAGTCTCTTCCTAAACTTTGGGCAGCGCGAATCGCTTTTCCTGCCCAATATCCCGTATCAATGTAATCAATTTCCTCACCTGGTTGAGAAAAATTCATCGGAACCATAAGAAATTGCAGCGAACCCCCTCCTTGTAGGAAGAGAACCTCAAATTGATTCTCTAAACCCATCAAGCGTTTAATGCGTTCAGCGCTATCATCAATCAGAAACTGAATCTCAGGGCTGCGATGGCTTAACTCCATCACACTCATCCCCGTACGATTGAAATTAAATAGTTCTGCATGAACTCTTTCCAGAACAGGTAAAGGAAGAGCGCCTGGACCGGCGTAAAAGTTGAAAACTCGGTTATTATAATTCATGGTTTTCTCTCTGATAAAGATGTTTAAACTGTTCAAAATTATGCCGTCCCATAAAGTAGTCCCAAGCTAAATAAGCGACCTCAAGATGTCGGTTCCCGGAGTTAGTGCTAAAGGCTTTACGTCCGTGAAGAATCCTAGCGTTGTGCATTAACAAACAATTGCGCGGTTGGAGGCGGAAACAGTATTGGTAGTCAGGATTTTCCAGATAACGGAAAAAAGCCGAGTAAGCTGCATAAAATACTTCCATTTTATCAAAGGGCAAGCCCCAATTATAAGCATGGGAGTGACCAAAATAAATCTCTTCTATTTTTCCTTGAAAATCAAGTTTCAAGATGGTTTGTGTGCGATGATAATAATATTGAAATTCGGTATAAAACTGCTGAAACTGGATTGGAGTCTGAGCTAAAATATCAAAATATTCTGGATGATGTTTGCGAAAGTCTTCGGCGACACGAAAACCATCAACTAGAATACTTTCCCCACCCGTTACCGTATTTTCTACCATGTAAAAACAGACCAGCAAAGGGGGATTATGCCGATTTGGATAATCTGTATGGACTGATAGGGGATAGCCTGTTTCTGCTAAATCATTCCCTCCTAGTTTTAATTTTACAGGAGCAAAGGCCCCGTATTCCGTGTGATAGATAGGTCCGATGTTGTCAGCAAGAAAAGGTGCTAAGTCTTCTAATTTCATGTTTTCTAGGAGAGTAAATCCTAGCTGGAAAAGTTGTTTAATCCAGTCGGTGCGATCGCAATTAGGAAAATCGTGATAATGGGGTGATTCAGCTTCGATTCTGGTTTTGTCCCAAAGAATTTTTTCGTCTTTCCATTGTTCAATCTGACGATGAAAGTTTCCTGTTTCTAATGGTCGA
>JAYKJH010000241.1:0-10170 GCA_035285345.1 Nostocaceae cyanobacterium
TCAAATAATCACATGATTTGTCGGAGCATGTCTAGGAGGTTTATATAAATTTTCTTAACGTCCGTGGCTGGATTGTCAGGAAATGTCGGATTTTGTCAAGGAAATAGACTACTAGGACATTACTCCCTAGTCCCCAGTCCAAGCGTCCCTAGTCCCTGATGATTGAGAGCAGAAAAAGCTACCTGTGCTGCGGCTTGTTCGGCAGCTTTGATAGAGCGTCCTTTGCCTGAACCTAATTTTTTTCCTTGCAACCATACTTCAGCGAAGAAGCGTTCACTGGTGCCGTGGGGTTGAGTAGTTTCCTGAACGCGATAGTCTGGTAAGATTTTGAAATGAGCCTGTGTCCATTCTTGCAGAGCTGCTTTGTAATTGAGTCTGGCGGGGTCAAGGCGAATTTCTGCTGCTAGTTGTTTAAAGTGAGCATCTAGCCAAGGACGAATCAATTCTAGGGTGTGGGTACTTAAATAAAGGGCACCGAGAACTGCTTCTAAGGCATCTGCTAAGCGTGATTCCCCCCCTATTTTATCGCTGCTAGCACTGCCGCTAACAAGTAAATATAAATCTAAACCATATTCTCTTGCTAGTTGACAGAGGATGCGATCGCTTACCAATACCGAACGAATAGCAGCAAACTCTCCCACGGGACAATGCGGATAATTTTCCCACAATACTAGAGCCGCAACCAGCCGTACCACAGCATCACCAACAAATTCGAGTTGTTCGTAATTTGCTTCTGGGGAAATGGTAGGGTGAGTCAGTGCCAAGTCGAGTAAATCCCATTTTACAGGTACTGTTGTCGGCAGCCCTAATTTTTCTGCTAAGTTTTCTAGTTGTCGCTGACGACGAGGATAAGGAAGGGTCATTAGTTATTAGTCATGAGTCATGAGTCATTAGTAAAGGTGATTTTCGCTAAAAATCATCAATCTAACACAATAACATCCTAAAACTGCGCGTTAGTTAGTTGTGAGTCGTTAATTTGACTTTGGGCTAATAAGGAGAGAGTCGGACATAAGCCGGGTTCTGTTCTCTCGTGTAGATGCGTGTAACGTCCCTACATTTTGAGGGCGGTTATCTATCTGGGACACCTGTTACCAGGTGCCTCTAGCGGCTCTTAAATCACGGAACTGGTAAAAGACCAACCGTAGTTCCTTCGACCTTGCTCCCCACCGGGGTTTACCGAGCCAGCACCTCTCGACGCTGCTGGTGCGCTCTTACCGCACCTTTGCACCCTTACCAACGAATTTTGTCAGTTGGCGGTATGTTTCTGTGGCACTATCCTCGCGATCGCTCGCACTGGGCGTTACCCAGCAAGTTTGGTCTTTCGGGAGCCCGGACTTTCCTCAAACCAGCTTGTGGCTGGTCTGCAACCGCCTACGCCTACTCTCTCCGTAGTTTCAGTTTAGTCTGCTTTCGCAGCTACTATAGCAATCTGTGCAGAAGTTCTCAAACAGACCCCCTCTCCTAGAGCAGACAATCCCTACTCACTGTTAGGGTATTGCCTGCTCTAGCCATCATTCACTTTTTCTTTTTGTTCCACCCTATTTGGGGAAGTGCGTAAGTCCAGGGTAATTTGGTAACAGTGAAAGGACAATCAATGCTGTAATGCTTGCTAGCACCAACAGTTCCTCCAGTACGCTCAGATACGCTGATATCTAAACGCAGGGAGAACTTCAGGGCTAAATTTCTATCTTCAAAACTGGCAAATAGTTTAGGAACTTTTTTCAATTTTGAGATATCAATTAGGGTTTTGCTAGGGTTATATATTCCGCCTTCATTTCGCACCAGAACATCTTCCGCCGTCACCCTTTCTTGTAGGGTTTTACCAGGAGCAATAGCGCTGTCTACTTGTGGTTGACCCAAATCGCGGATGATGTTGGGTGTCAAGCGGATAACGCGGCGTGAACGACCATCATATCCCACCAAAGAACACTCATCCCAGTTGATTAGGATTGTTTCGGTCTTGGTTTTATTTTCAATGTTAATATCCAACTCTTTGGGATGGTCGAAATCATATTGTCCTTTCAATTTAAAGGCAATTCCAACTTTTTCGGGTATTTGTTGTTGTTGTAGTTGGTCATCAACAGCGCCTTTGTCAAAGGTAATCTTAATTTGGTCATCGATAGATTCAACCATCCGGTTAAATGTATACAGCACGACGATGACATAAATCACTAAAAAGAGTAAATCTATTTCTCTGAACACTGGTGCTATAAACTCCTGGAGATAAGTTTGGATTTTGGTCTATATTTTGACATTATTGCCAATATTCCCAGACCTTAGTCTTATTGGTCATCATGGTGGATTGTGGAAAAATTTTCAAACCAGCCACGCCGCCAGAATACAAATATCATTCCCCCGGCAATTATTGCCATAACTGTCAAACAAACTATATAACCCCAATAGGAATTTAATTCCGGCATGTTATATGGTGACTTTTCCGTATTGAAATTCATGCCATAGATACCGGCAATAAAAGTCAGGGGAATGAAAATTGACGACATAACTGTCAAAAACTTCATAATCTCATTCATTTTATTACCAACTGCTGATAGATAAACATCCATTAAACCAGATGTCAGTTCTCGATAGGTTTCCACCATATCCATTACTTGTACTGCATGGTCGTAACAATCGCGCAAGTATATGTTTACTTCCTCGCTAATCAGTTGGCTACCATCTCTAATTAAAGAATTAATCGCATCTCGTTGAGGCCAGATAGCGCGGCGCAGTTGTAGTAATTCTCGGCGAATTCGGTAGATTTTTTGTAAGGTTTGGGGGGTGGGATTGACTATTACTTCCTCTTCTAAATTTTCAATACGTTCCCCGTAGGTTTCTAGAACTGGGAAAAAGCCATCGATAATTGCATCTAAAAGCGTATATGCTAAATAATCAGATCCTAGTTTGCGAATCGTACTTTTGTTGTTTTTAATCCGATTTCTCACAGGTTCAAAGCAATCTCGCTTTGGCTCTTCTTGAACGGTAAGCAAATAATGTTTACCTAATATCAAACTGACTTGCTCACTATAAAAACCATTGGCTTTTTCTTTCGGCATCACCATCCGGGAAATGAATATTAATTGGTCTTCATAATCCTCTATTTTGGGACGCTGAGGAACATTCACCACATCTTCTAAGACCAGAGGATGCAACTCAAATACATTTCCCAATCTTTTTAAAATCTCTTCACTACCTAAACCTTGGACATCTAACCAAGATACAGACTCGGTATCTAGATAAGGGATAGAGTCTTCCGGTATTGCTAATGACTGACGAGTAAAATTATTTTCGTTGTAGTCAATTAAGAGGATAGTAGGTGGTGGCGAGTCAACATCGATGCGGAGGGTTCCCGGTGGACTACCAGCGGCTTCAAAGAAATAATCTTCCTGGGGAGAGATGAAAAATTTATAAGGATGAAGGCGTTTTTTTGCCATTTATTTTACCTTGATATTGATGGCGATTGTGCTTGATAATTTTGGAGGATTTTTATGCTCCTATATGCTGATAAATGGTTGATAATATCTGATATTAATTAAATTTCCGGTGCTGATGTTCATTGATTATTATAAATTTTAAATATATTTGTGAATAATTAACTGGCAATCTTTTGCATTCTTAACAACAAAAACTTCCACCCCCTGAATCGCAAACAATAGCATTGTGCTGCACCTAAAGCCATGATGCTCAAAATTTACAACATCGCTTTCAGCATTTGCAATCTGTTTGGAAAAGGTATTTGGGACCAGGGACTGGTAACTGGGACATAGCTGCTCAGACAGCAAACCCCAGACAGAAAAGTTTTGCTTCTTTGTGCTTTTATCCACTCCATGATTACAACTGAGTATCCATGACCTAGTAAGTCAGGATGTAGGCTAAACAATAATTTTAAAATATAGTTTTTACTGTTTTAATCAAATATTTATATAATTGCTAAAAAATAAGTCATACACAGAATGACTACATTTGCAATAAACAACGAATTGACAAGGGTTTGGGGTTGTAGTACGATATTCATAATCTTTGGCGACAACTAACTAAATGTAAAAAAAAGTAAATCAAATTCTGCCAAAGCTTGGAAATGCGTAGATGTAATTTGAAACATAACATACTACTTAAGCGAGTTTAAGGTATAACTGAGGACTGATTAAGAGCAAAAAAGTTAAAAAATTATAAATAGGAACCAGGCGTCAAACAGCATATCTTGACAAAAGACAAGTTTTAAGCATCAAAGAACAGGAGAATAAATCCGACAGTCTGTGGAGAATTCTTAAACCCAAAAAGTCCCGACTTCTCCAACAAGTCAGGACTCTAAAATTTACCATGTCACAATCGGGCAGTATCTAAGGAACAGGATGTCCCATTAGGGACATTCTGAAAGGATTGTACAGGGGTTACATCATGCCCATACCCATACCACCCATACCACCCATACCACCCATACCACCCATGCCACCCATACCGCCCATGTCAGGGGCACCGCCTGCGGGTTTCTTCTCAGGTTTTTCTACAACTAAGGCTTCGGTGGTTAAGACCATCCCGGCGATGGAAGAGGCATTTTGTAAGGCGGAACGCACGACTTTAGCGGGGTCGATGATACCAGCGGCAATCAAGTCTTCATATTCGCCGGTAGCAGCGTTGTAGCCGATGTTGAAATCGGTGGAACGTACTTTTTCGACGATAACCGAACCTTCAGCACCAGCGTTATCGGCGATTTGCCGCAGGGGTGCATCTAGGGAACGGGCTACGATGTCCGCACCAATCTTTTCTTCGTCGTTGAGGCTGTTTTTGATTTCGTCGATTTTGGTGGTTAGGTGAATCAACATCGTACCGCCACCGGGAACGATACCTTCTTCTACCGCAGCTTTGGTAGCATTGAGGGCGTCTTCAATTCGCAGTTTCCGGTCTTTGAGTTCGGTTTCGGTAGCCGCACCCACTTTAATCACCGCCACACCACCAGCCAGCTTAGCGATGCGTTCTTGAAGTTTTTCCCTGTCGTAGTCAGAATCGGTTTCTGCCAGTTGCTTGCGAATTTGACCAATCCGCTTTTGGACTTCCTCTTTGTTATCCCCAGCCGCAACGATGGTGGTATTTTCTTTGTCTATGGTGAGTTTGCGAGCAGTACCCAGCATTTCTAAAGAGGCGGTATCCAGGCTTAAACCGATTTCCTCAGAAATCATTTGTCCCCCGGTGAGAACAGCAATGTCTTGTAACATGGCTTTGCGGCGTTCACCAAAGCTGGGTGCTTTGATAGCACAGACGGTCAGCACACCCCGTGCTTTGTTAACTACCAAGGTTGCTAAGGCTTCTCCTTCCACATCTTCAGCAATAATCAGCAGGGGTACGCCTAAGCGAGCAACTTTTTCTAGTACAGGCACCAAATCCTGGATGCTGCTGATTTTCTTGTCGGTAATCAAGATCCGAGCATTTTCAAATTCCACCGTCATGCTTTCGTTGTTGGTGATGAAGTAGGGGGAAATATAGCCCCTATCGATTTGCATCCCCTCCACAACTTCCATTTCGGTGGTTAGCGACTTGGATTCCTCAACGGTAATTACTCCGTCTTTGGTGACTTTTTCCATCGCTTCGGCAATCATGCTGCCGACTTCTTCGTCGTTACCAGATGACACAGTGGCTACTTGAGCGATCGCACTCCCTTCGACGGGTTTCGCTTTGGTAGAAATTTCTTGTACCAGCGCTTCTACAGTTTTCTCAATCCCGCGTTTAATAGCGATAGGATTGCTACCAGCAGCCACGTTCCGCAAACCTTCGCGAATGATTGCCTGAGCTAGAACTGTAGCAGTTGTCGTACCATCACCAGCAACATCTTTAGTTTTAGATGCTACTTCTTGGATGAGACGTGCCCCAGTATTTTCCAGGGGGTCTTCTAGTTCAATTTCCTTAGCAACGGTAATCCCGTCGTTAACAATTTGGGGTGTACCAAATTTTTTCTCCAACAAGACGTTGCGACCTTTGGGACCCAAGGTAATTTTCACAGCGTCAGCCAAGGCATTAATCCCGCGTTCTAGCGCCCGTCGCGATTCGTCGTCAAATGCAACAATCTTTGCCATATTTCCATTTGTAAGCACTTCCAGTTTTCCAATTTAGCACTCACAGAGCAAGAGTGCTAATTAGTCATTGATCATTGGTGATTGGTCATTAGTCCAGGGTCAATAGAGACAAAGAACATAATCACCGCCGAAACGGCGATAGGAGGAAGCGGAAGGGGAAAATCTCTGCGCGTCAGCCCAAACCCTTAACTTAGTCTCATTAGACTCATAACTAATGACTAATGACGAATGACTAACATCAAAGCTTTTCCTGATCGTGAAGTTATTTGGAGAAAAATTGATTAATATACTGTTGACCCTCTTGTTGGGTATGAACAGTAAACGTTGTATTGGGAGATGAATCTGTACCACTCCCTCCAATCTCTGGGTATAGCTAACCCTAGCGGCACCGGCTGGCTAGCGGTGATATTTACTTTTATCTTGGCTTGGGTTGTCACCAGGCGTTTGATTCCAACGGTACGTAGGTTTGCCTTGCGAGTTGGTTGGGCTGACCAACCAAACGCTCGACGGTTAAATCGAGAACCGTTACCCAATGCAGGAGGACTGGCAATTTACGCCGGAGTACTTGCGGCCTTGATTTTAGCAAGTCTTCTGAGATCCATAGTTCTAGAAAGCGTATTGGCTGAGGTACTCACCATTCTTTTGGGGGGTTCCATCCTCGTGTTGGTGGGCTTTATTGACGACCAATTTGGTTTACCAGCCTCGGTGCGGATGTTAATCCAAATTTTCACAGCGCTCTTGCTGTTCGCCAATGGTATCGGTATCAAGGCGGCATTTGGTACACCCATCGACCCGATTATCTCGATGTTAATTACCGTCTTCTGGGTGGTAGCCATTACAAATGCTGTCAATTTAATGGACGGTATGGATGGTTTGGCGGGAGGAGTCAGCTTTATCAGTGCCATGAGTTTGTTAGCGGTTTCCGCCCAGTTTGAGACAAGGGCAGCGGCTACCTTAGTTTTGGCAGCATTAGCAGGTGCGGCGTTGGGCTTTTTACGGCACAACTTCCACCCTTCCCACATAATTATGGGGGATGCGGGAGCATACTTTTTTGGCTACGTGCTGGCTGCTACCAGCATTTTAGGCAATCTGAAAGTGACCACCCTCTTCTCCCTCGTACCAACAGTTTTGTTTCTCCTGTTGCCAGTCATAGACACCACGCAGGTGTTTGTCCGGCGACTCATGGCGGGGAAAAACCCCATGAGTCATCCCGGTAAAGACCACCTGCACCACCGCTTGCTGGCTTGGGGGTTTTCCAAACGCCACGCTGCCATTACTCTGTGGGGTATTACCCTAGTTTGTAATCTCCTGGGGATGAAGCTTCAAGGGATGAATTTACCCGTGATGGTGACTACCGCCACCGGAATCATCTTGCTGTTAAGCTTCACCGTCTGGCGTCGGGTACGAGCTGTTTATCGACAGTCTAGAGTTCACAGTTCTGAATTATAGCCTGTTAGAGCAAGTTCTGACGGTGAATGAAGAATCCCCCGCCTTTACGACTAAGTGAGCGAAGCGATACTTAGTCAGGCGGGGGAGTGTCAAAGGACTTATAGAAGATACGGTTAGGGCAAAGGGGTTGGGGGACTGTTGAGGACAAGGAAGAAAATCTATTTACCCATGTCCAATCCCCCATTCCTTAAGCCATTACCATACCGCCATCGACATTAAACACCTGTCCAGTAATGTATGCTGCAGCGGGGTCGGCAGCGAGGAAGCGCACCATCCCGGCGATTTCTTCTGGTTGTCCGTAGCGACCGAGGGGGATGTATTTGAGAATTTCTTCGGAGTTGAGGTTGCTTGTCATGTCCGTGGCGATGAAACCAGGAGCGACAGCATTAACCGTGATTCCACGGGAAGCCATTTCCTTAGCAACGGTTTTGGTAAAGCCAATCACCCCTGCTTTTGCTGCGCTATAGTTTGCCTGTCCAGGGTTCCCCATTTGTCCGGCGACAGAGGCGATATTAATAATCCGCCCCGAACGTTGCTTGAGCATGGTTTTACTGACAGCACGAGTACATAGGAAAACACCTGTGAGGTTAAGGTTAATCACTGCCTGCCAATCTTCTGGTTTCATTCTTAACAGCAACGTATCGCGGGTAATACCAGCGTTATTGACTAGAATATCGACCCGGTGAAATTTCTCCAAAACGCTATTAATCAATGCATCCACTTGTTCAGCCTGGGATACATCGGCTTGTAGAGCAATGGCAGTTCCACCACCTGCAGTAATTTCTTCTACTATTTGCTCTGCGGATGTACTGGAAGAAGCATAGTTAACCACGACGCTTGAGCCTTGTTTGGCTAATTCTAAAGCGATCGCTTTGCCAATACCCCGTGAAGCACCCGTAATAATCGCAACCTGTCCGCGCAACTGTTGCATCTCAACTGGCAATAGTTCCATGAATTCTCTTCCTCAGCATTGTGAATTATCGCGCTATCGATCATACTGAGTTATGAGTACACCAGTCCTGAGTTCTGAGTAGGTATTGGGTCTTTTAACTTGTCCTCTAGCGTCGAGCGCGTCCCCAATCCCCTAAAAAAGATTAAATCCTCCCTAAGTTTCTCACATCACCGCCAGGAAGAATTAGGATGGATAAAAAATAGTTCAAACCTGGTATTGGACGATGACGACTAAAAAGCAATTCAATAGCTTTGAGGAAATGCTGGCTGGGTCTAAGGTGCCGGTGTTGGTCGATTTTTACGCCGCATGGTGCGGTCCTTGCCAGATGATGGCAAAGATTCTGGAACAAGTCAATGCCCATCTCAATCAACGCATCAAGATAGTGAAAATCGATACGGATAAATATCCGGATTTGGCAACGGATCACCATGTTTATGCCCTGCCAACATTGGTATTTTTTAAAGAAGGTAAGCCAGTAGACCGGATTGAAGGGGTGTTACCAGCAGAAGAACTGATTAAACGATTGCAAGCTTTGCTATGAACTACTCAGCCGTAAGTGATGGACGGGGAAGCACGAAACCCCGTCTGGCTCACGGTTGAGTTTTTGACGCTTCTTGTTTCTTGTTCATGATTGTAGACGGTGGAATGTTAAGAGTGAGTTTTCGTTTGGGAAGTCTGATTCAACTGTCTAAATTCTATTTCGCTTAGCTCATCATGTTTAATACGATAGTTTATTTTGTCTTGCCTTAATTGGTCAGTTACATATTCTATGACCAGAGGCTGTAGAGAGAAAAACGCTGTATTTTTCTCAATCAAAGAACGCTCTTGCAAAGATTCCAAAGCTTCTAAAAGTTTTTGTGGTGATATAAAGGGCGATATTTGCGCTTGCAATTCTAAAATCGACGCTGGTTGGGAATTAATTGCTAACCATGTCAGTAGATTTTTTTCTGGATATGACAAGCGCTCAAACTGCTGTTTTACAAGCAAGCGAATTGAACCAAAAACACCGGTTTTATGTTTTAAAAATTCCCCTACATTGCCATTAAATAGCTTTTGAATAGTTGTAGCCACGATATTCAATTTCAATGGGTTGCCTGCATAAAAATCTATTAATCTGTTCCAATCTTCATGGGATGCGGAAAAATAGCCTTTAGCTTGAAAGATTTGCTTTGCTTCTGCGACTTGCAATCCTGAAAGTTGCCAAACTCTAACTGGTAATATTTCTCCTTGCATTAACCGAATTTCTTGCGGTTTTTCGCGACTCGTCAGCACTAAACAGCTTTGATGCTGGTTTTCTCCGATGCGTCTTATTAGTTCACCATATCCCTCATATCCTTGGTTATAGTAACCTGCATTATAGTTGCAGGAAGCTGGTTGTAAAACTGTTTCCACATTATCTAGTATCAGTAAACAACGAGCGGATTTCAAATAACTAATTAGTAGGGAAATTTTCCCGGAAATAGTTATAGGTAAATCAGTGTGTTGATGATTAGATATATATCTGATTATCTCTGCTAGCATATCTTGGACAGGCGGAGCATAGCGCAGACTTCGCCAAATTATGAAATCGAATTTATGCTGAATCTGTTCTGCTAGCTTTACTGATAGGCAGGTTTTACCAATGCCACCCATACCTAAAAGTGTCACTAATCGGCAGCGTTCCTGTATTATCCATTGTTCCAAGGTCGCTAATTCTTTTGTACG
>JAYKJH010000242.1:0-62734 GCA_035285345.1 Nostocaceae cyanobacterium
AGAAGTTACAGCCTTCCAGGTAGGATGAGGCTAATCCGTGGGTATACCAGCTGGTGACAAAGGTTGTGCCTGTCATCCAGCCGCCGATTGCTAAAAAGGCGCAGGGAAATAGTAGGATACCAGACCAACCTACAAATACGAAGCGATCGCGCTTCAGCCAGTCGTCTAAGACGTCAAACCACCCTCTGGTACTGGGGGCACGTCCTACTGCGATGGTCATTGCAGCAAATCTCCAAATGTTTATTAGTGCAAGTATTGAATCTTTTGCCTGTAGACTTGTATTTTACAACAGCCCATAGACAGGTATGTACACAGGATGTCAACCTTGTTTACGATTCTTTACTATGTTTAATCATGTTAGAAGCAAATCTCTAATTTTTCCAGGGTTTTTTTAAAGAAACTTAATTTTTTAATCATTAGTCATTACTCATGAGTTCCCAATGCCCCATGCCCCATACCCCATACCCCATGCCAGATTCCCCATTCCCCATGCCCAATGTCCTAAAATGAATCTAGAGTTAAATTTTTTAACGCTTCATGTACACTATCAATCTGACTATCAAGAACACTCCCTTCCCAGTAGCGGTAGAGCGTAAGACAGAAGAGGACGCTGAGGCTTTGTACCAGCAAATTTTGGCAGCAATGCGTACTGGAGACCCTGACATCTTGGAACTGACCAGCGAAGGCAAGGTAGAGAAAAAAATGGCTGTTCGTGCTAGTGAAATCTCTGGAGTACAAGTTTCGCAGAAAGATGGTGCAGCCGCTACTGGTAGACCTCCGGGTTTCTTTGCTCTGACTGAGTAACTGTAGTGACTGGTATAAAGAATGACAGATTTGGGCATCCAGGTAAGGGACTTGAATTTTAGCTGGTCTAATGGAGCTTCGGTCTTAAAGTCCTGCTCCTTAGAAGTACCTAGGGGTGAATTTTGGATGCTCTTAGGTACAAATGGTAGCGGCAAATCAACATTACTCCGACTGCTGGCTGGGCTTTTGGCTCCCCAGTCGGGTGACATTCGGATTTTGCATCCTGTTGGCTTTGTGTTTCAAAATCCCGATCATCAACTGGTAATGCCCACTGTTGGTGCCGATGTGGCTTTTGGGCTGGTGGAGGAAAAACTGCCACCAGCCACAGTTAAAAGTCGGGTGGAAGAGGCGCTGTCATCTGTTAATTTGTTGGCGTTACAACGACGTCCTATTTATGCCCTCAGTGGGGGACAAAAACAGCGAGTAGCAATCGCCGGTGCGATCGCTCGTCGTTGCGAAGTATTACTTTTAGATGAACCTACTGCCTTACTCGATCCAGATAGCCAATTGGACTTAGTAGCCCAAGTCCGCCGCTTAGTCAAAAGTCGAGGCATTACAGCTTTGTGGGTAACTCATCGTTTAGACGAGTTGAATTACTGCGACGGTGCTTTCTTGTTGGAGAGCGGTTCTGTTGTGGATAAAGGTGAGGCACAACGTCTTAAACAACGGATGATGCAAGCCAAGGATGTCGGGTCTTAGTACCAAAAATTTCAGCGTTTAACAATCTCATAAAAGTAGTCATTAGTCATAGGTCATTAGTCTTAAGTTCTCAATGCCCCATGACCAATGACTATTTATTTTGATTTATTTTTAGATTTATATATTGTAACACATAGTTACAAAGACTACTTGCATTACTATAAACTCATGCATCAATTTTGTTAACTTTAGAAACTTGTGATTCAGAACCATGTCCCGTTTCTCAGCCCCAGCCGTTCTGCTTGTGGACGGCTACAATATGATAGGCGCTTGGCCTTACTTGAAGAGAACCCGTGATACTGCTGGATTAGAGGCATCTCGCGCTTTACTGATAGAAGCTCTGACGAATTATAGTGCCTTCCAGGGATTTGCTACCCAGGTTGTATTTGACGCTCACTATCAAAACTGCTGTAGCAATCAAGAAACCGTTACGGAAAATTTATTAGTTCATTACACCGATTTCGGGCAGACAGCAGACACTTATATTGAAAAGCTCTGTGCATCGTTGCGCCAGCAATTAGCCCAAAACTTAATCTATCGCTTTATTGTTGCTACATCCGACCGGGCACAGCAGCTGATGGTACAGGGTTATGGTGCAGAGTGGATGTCGGCTCACCAATTATATTACGACGTGGAAGCTAGCTCTTTTCGAGCCAGGCAAAAGCATAAACAGGGTAAACAATCCGCAGGGAGGTTTCTTGCCAATGCCATTGATGCCAAAGCACGCCAGCGGCTATCAGAGTTGCGGATGGGAGTAAAAAAATCATAACTGATCACCCTAGTACTTGTCGCAGCGCCGTAAATTTGGCTAGAAAACACCTGCTTTTTTGACATTCGAGGCATCTCAAAAAAAAATCGCCAAAATTTTTGCCAAAGTACTTGCCAAACCCTGCCCTTTAGCTTTAATATTATTAATTGTGCGCGGTATTCCTCAGTAGCTCAGTGGTAGAGCGATCGGCTGTTAACCGATTGGTCGCAGGTTCGAATCCTGCCTGGGGAGTTTAAAAATATGCAAAAATCATGCTAAAAAACACCAGGCTCACTAGCGCATCTGCTAAGTGGTCAAGTTTTTGGTTACTGGAGCCAGATGTGACATTTCTCAATCACGGCTCGTTTGGTGCTTGTCCTCTGGAAGTTATGGAAGTCCAAACACAGTTGCGAAAGCAGTTAGAGAGGCAACCACTACGTTTTGTGATGCGCGAATGGGAACCTTTGCTAGACGATGCCAGAAATAAGTTGGCGGCGTTTGTGGGTGCAAATTCTCAGGACTTGGTATTTGTTCCCAATGCCACCACGGGTGTAAATGCAGTTTTGCGTTCTTTACAATTTAATCCAGAAGACGAATTACTGACCACTAACCACGAGTATAACGCTTGCCGCAATGCCTTGAATTTCATTGCCACTCGCACAGGAGCGCGGGTAGTAGTGGCGAATATTCCTTTTCCAATTGAGTCACCGCAACAGGTAGTCGAAGCGGTGCTGGATAAAGTGTCGTCGAGAACACGACTAGCGCTACTGGATCATGTTACTAGTCAGACGGGATTGATTTTTCCCCTCCAGCAGTTAGTGGAGAAGTTGCGTGAATGTGGTGTCGATACACTTATAGATGGTGCCCATGCACCGGGAATGATACCGTTAAATTTACCAGCAATTGGTGCGACCTACTATACAGGGAATTGCCACAAATGGTTGTGCGCTCCCAAGGGTGCAGCATTTTTGTATGTCCGTCGGGAAAAGCAATCAGAAATTCGTCCCCTGACCATTAGTCACGGTGCAAACTCCAATAGAACTGATAGGTCGCGATTTCAGCTAGAGTTTGACTGGTCAGGTACGGATGACCCCACTGCTTGGATGTGTGTACCGGAAGCGATCGCATTTATGGAGAGGCTGCTACCAGGTGGCTGGAATGAGTTGATGGCAACAAATAACTCCCTGGTGTTGCAGGCTAGACATTTACTTTGTGAAGCCTTGGGTGTGCAACCACCCTGTCCGGATGAGATGATTGGTTCTATGGCGGTAGTACCTATGCCAGAGGAGCTAGAAAACAGAAATTTCCTAGCTTTACACGATGAATTATTGGATAGGTTTAACATTGAGGTACCGTTTATTCCCTGGGAAGACAAGCCGAAGTTACTGATGCGGGTTTCGGCGCAGATTTACAATACATTGGAGCAGTATGAATATTTGGCGAGGGTGCTAGGAAAGTTGAGTAAGAATTAATTACCGGGCGGTTTGGATTCCCCGCCCCTACAGACTCAGAACTACTCAATTGTATCACTTTGTTGTTCGCACCATTGCAAAACCCGATTCCAAGCCCACCAAGGGTCAGGGTCTCCTGCTTGCTCTTGGGAAGCTTTGCTGCTGATATAGCCCACATGACCACCATGCGGGGTTAGTATTAAGTCAATAGCCGGGTTATTGGCGGCTGCAGCTTGCAAATCTGGGATAATTGTCGGGTCAAATAAGGGGTCATCAGCAGCGTAGATAATCAGTGTTGGTTTTTCCAGACAGGGTAGGATATGTAACCCACTGCTAGCTTCATAATAGGCTTCAACGGAGGGAAAGCCCAAACGTCCGATTACCAGTTCGTGGTCAAAACCCCAGATGCTATTAGCCCGTTCCACTGCTGCTAGGTCAATATCCTGGGGATGGAGTTTATGGAGAGCAAGTGCTAGTTTTTTCAATTCTTTGGCGATCGCTTGTTCTAAATATTTACCCAAGGGGTGGTTAACTAAATAACTCAGCGATCGCACTGAATCTAAACTCGGACAAATTACTGCTGTCCCAGCGATTTCTTTGCTGTCTAACCCTAAATTTTTCTCCTGTTTAGTTAGGGTTTGGGCAGCTTTTCCTGCCCACAGGGCTAATTGTCCCCCCAAAGAAAACCCCATAAACCAAAATTTCGCGGGACATCCCAGAGCTTTTGCTTTTGCGGCTATGTGGACAAAATCTTCACCTTCGTATAAACCATCAGAAGTTAACGTTGGGGATAACTCTGCTGTCTTACCGTGTGCCCGCCAATCAAATAACACTACAGCATAGCCTTGAGCATAGGCTTTGCGCCCCAGTAATTTTAGGAACCATTGGTTATTTAAATCACCTGTGATACCATAAGTTGCAATTATTGTACTGTGAGCATTTTCAGGAATTGCTACTTTGCCATAAATTGGCACATCTTGCGCCCCCTGAAAAATTATCTCTTGATAAGCTGGTTCTGTGAGCGTACTAGTGCTTTCCCAGGATGAGCTTGCTCGCAGTGCTGTATAGACAGTCATTGCTAGACCATTGTGCAAAAACCAAGGCGGAGTGTAAGCTGGATAATTCATGAATGGACGCATTTATTACATTTTAGTTAAAAAACTTAATTTAACATTGATTTCACAATCCTTTAATTTTGACGTTTAGATAATATTTACAATCCTTCTTATAATCGGTACAGCAATCTTTGTCTTTCCCAAGGATTCTTATAAATCGTTAATATCTAGTAAAACTTTTTTAAAATGCCTAGAATACTGGTAATCGACGACGACCCCGCAATTTCTGAACTTGTAGCCGTTAATCTAGAGATGGCTGGTTACGATGTCAGCCAAGCAGAAGATGGCATCAAAGGTCAAGCGCTAGCACTCCAGTTGCAGCCAGACTTAATTATGCTTGACCTGATGTTACCTAGAGTAGATGGATTTACCGTTTGCCAACGCTTGCGGAGAGATGAACGCACGGCAGAAATTCCCGTATTGATGCTGACAGCTTTAAGTCAAACCCAGGACAAGGTAGAAGGCTTTAACGCAGGGGCTGATGACTACCTTACCAAACCATTTGAAGTGGAGGAAATGCTTGCTAGGGTACGAGCGTTGCTACGACGTACTGACCGCATCCCTCAAGCAGCAAAGCACAGCGAGATTCTCAACTATGGACCGCTGACGCTGGTTCCAGAAAGGTTTGAAGCCATTTGGTTCCGACAAACAGTGAAACTAACGCACCTAGAATTTGAACTGCTACACTGCTTGCTACAAAGACACGGACAGACGGTTTCCCCTAGTGAAATCCTCAAAGAAGTCTGGGGTTACGACCCGGATGATGATATTGAAACTATTCGGGTACATATCCGTCACCTGCGAACCAAGCTAGAGCCTGATCCACGTCATCCCCGCTATATCAAAACCGTATATGGTGCTGGTTACTGTTTGGAGTTACCCAACACCAGTCCTGCTACCGAGGAAGGTTCCGCAGCCGCAGCGAGTGAATAAATCTCTGGCATAAAGATTTTGGGGTTGTCAAAAAAACTAATAGACCGCTGGGATTCATTAAAATTCTATACCCTTCTCCGACGGCAGTTAAGTATTTAATTTTGCGGTCGGGAGTGAAAGAAGCTTAATGATTCCAACAGGTCTAATAAAAAAAATAAAGAGGCAAAAAAAGGCACTCTCTATTGGTAAAAGAGGGTGCCATTGTTGTCTGCTGGATTCACGGAGGAAAAACTTACTTGTTTGCCGGGGATGACTTTTTACGAAGTATCACATAACCACCTAGCAAGGATATACCAGCTAGGGTACCTGGTTCTGGCACTTTTTCTGGTGGATTTCCGGGGTCTGGCTGTGTTACCTGACTAATTTTGCCATATAGGGCTGCTGTAGTTTGCGCTCCCTCCAAAACGCGAAATTCTTTGAGGTTGGAGCTACCACCATCTTGACTAAAACCCGTTAACTCTAGAGTGAATTCTTTACCCGCTAAGAAGAAACTTCTTCTACCAGGGTCATCCAAAATAAACACAGAATCAGCGCTTTCCTGTGGTGTTCCCTGATTTGGTCGGCTCACAAGTTGAAAATCAAAACTAAAAGTTTGGTCAGGAATGTTACTAAAGTTGAGGAGAATATTCAAAGGAACAAAATCAACATTTGTACCTGGTATTACCGAGCCATTAAAGTAAGTTAAATCTCCCACCCGAAACAAAGAATGGGTCTCGGTTAAAAAAGATGTATTCCCTGCAAAAGAAAGTTTATTTTGTCCAGTACCAAATGTACTTGGATCTCCCCAAGAAAAGACATTGGTTCCACTACCACTAAATACAGGAGTTGGATTACTTGCTCCTAGAGCCACAGGATCTCCCCAGGTGCCACTGGAGCTACCGCTAAAAATATCAGCTTTAGCGGGGCTAGCAAGAGTAATTGCAGCCAATGCGGTAACAACAACAGTAGATATAGTAGTGGCAAAAATTGTTGGTAATTTCATCCTAGGGGTGACTACTTGATTACAAGGGTTTACTCCTTAAGCGTTCGATTCCACCTTAGTAAAATCACCCAATTAATGCCAACTCTTTATCTACTTATTCATTCAATCTTCATTTATGGTTTATCTGCCCTTGATTGAGACTAATCAAATCTTTTTTCTTTAATGAGACTTCATTAAAGCTTTAATCATAATTTGCGGATTTTATGTTGATATGACTGTAAGTATTAAATGCGGGTTATGACTGACAATTGCTATAGTGTTGCATTTGCATCTAGAGTAAAAGCAACTCAAAGCCAGCAATCCAGGGAGTAAAGCCTATAACTTATGAACTAATGCTCAGAAACTGCTGAAAAACCTCGTACCCTCTGATAATTTTTCAAAATCAAAAATTTGTTCTGCATCCTTAGCTGATAGCAAATACGATTTCTAATAATCCCTTATCTGCCATTAGAAATCGATGTACAAATAAACAGAAGTATCCCCTGATGTTGGTTACCGATGTTTTAAATACAAACCAAACTGAGTATGCCATCACTTATCAATAAAAAGACAAGTAGTAATTAGTGAAAACCATCATACAATGTCAATTAAAGAAACCCCAATATAAAAAAATATGTGACTTTTGCTAAATCTTCCTAAATAAAGTGAGACCAAGTGTAAAGATATAAATAATAAAAATAAATTTTGGAAGATAAACTGCAAAATTTATATGTATTTTTGCTATTGATAGTTTCACTATCTTCAAAAAAGGAAAAAGGGATAAAAATAGTTTTCTCCCTCTCATTTGTTCTACCAGAGAATATTTTGATAGCCAATTTATGTTGAAAAAGCTCTTTTATCGATTCCTGTAGCCATCGTAGTCTAACCCAACCTGTATGCCAACTCCATGCAGTTGTTGTCTACCAGTTGTATGCTTTGCTTGTAGAACAGCAAGTTCCGATTTAGATATGTAAACATTCCAGCGAGTAGCCATATACAATCCGATGACAAATAAACCAGCTACTGTGATTGGTTCCGGTATGGGAGTAGGGTGAGGTAAGCTAGTAAATCTAGCGTATAAAGATGCTCTAGAAATAGTTTCTTCTGCTCCATTGAACTCTGAGGCTATGCTTATACCTCCATCGCTAGAGAAGCCAATTAGCTGGAGGGTGTAGTTGGTATCATTAAATCTCAAAGCCTGATTCGATAAGCCATTTGCAGATAAGCGCAGTTTATCACCGTCAAGAACAGGATCGCCAGTGTTGTTATCGGTGTTCAGAAT
Source organism: Nostocaceae cyanobacterium (assembly GCA_035285345.1). Taxonomy (GTDB): domain Bacteria; phylum Cyanobacteriota; class Cyanobacteriia; order Cyanobacteriales; family Nostocaceae; genus JAYKJH01. The sequence continues at coordinate 7,994 of JAYKJH010000242.1, forward strand.
ATTGAAGGTAAACCTAAAAGCTTGAGTATCCCCTAAAGGATTAGATAAAGACAAAACTACTGTTAAGGGAAAATCTCCATTAAAAAAATCAGTTGTTCTGCCGTTACGATAACTTAAATTACCAAGTACGAAGGGATTATTTAAATCAGTATTAAAATCTAAGCCATCATACTGTACGTAGTTAGTAAAGCTATTCGCTACAGATATGCCCCAAGTGAGGCGATTATTTATACCGCCATTTTCATTAGAAAGAAAGGTGCTGCTACTAGGATTGCTAGGTAGTCCCCAACTACCACTAGATGTACCTGTAAAAGTAAGAGCTTGAGCTTGATTGCTGAAGCATAGCAAGGAACTAATGATCAGGGCTGCTGTGGTAAATTTTTCCCCAAGATAAAAATAAAGCATTAAATTATACAGATATCTGACAAGATAAATGTAATGATTTTTGTCTTATTTGTCTTGTAAATGGGAGTGTTTTTACTGAAGTTTCATATAGTACTTTATATAATCAAGATAAGTTAAAGAAGCGAGTATTTCTACGTAATAAACATAAAAAATCAGTAATTGTACCATTTAGTCTGGAGAAGGCAGACAATACCAGGAGATAACTTCTGTGCAGATCCCCCAATTCCTCATGCCAAAATTGGCTGACATAGCAAACAAAAAAGTCAGCGCCAAACATCGAAGATGTTAGGACGCTGACGGGGTTAACAGCTAGTTAGCTGCTGGCTGATTAGCTTGTAAAATCTAATTTTGGTTGTCAGACTACTAACCTGATTAGGGTGCTAGAGCGTTACCGCGAATTAGACTACCAATGGTCTTAGCAGTAATTTTCAGTTGGGTGATAGGGTTAGCGGGGACGACAGTTTTGTACAGGTAGCTGTCAAAGGTCAGCCGCTGAACATCAAGGTCAGCACACATTTCCACGAAGGCTTCGCGGGTTGCGTCGGAACGATAGAATACGTTTTGCAGGATGTCCAGCACCTTGTAAGTAAGTCCGTATTTCTTATCCCAACGCTTGATGTAGACCTTGAGGTCGTCTTCGCTGGGAATGCGCGCGCCGCCATTGGAAAGTTCTACAATGGTTTCTGCACACATGCGTCCAGACTTAGCGGCAAAGTAAATGCCTTCCCCAGAAGATTTGGTGACGTAACCAGCAGCATCACCTACCAAAGCGATCCGACCGACAACCCGACGGGGACGGGGATGTTCGGGGATGGGGTGAGCTTCAACTTTGATGATTTTACCGCCTTCCAGTTTTTTCGCAGCACGAGCGCGGATACCAGCTTGCAATTGCTTGATGCTGGCTTTGTTAACGTGCATGGTGCCGGTACCAACGGCTACGTGGTCGTATTTGGGGAATACCCAAGCGTAGAAGTCGGTGGAAACGTCGTCGCCAACGTACATTTCGGCGAGGTCGTTGTAAAATGCCATTTTGTCTTCGGGTAGACGTATGCGCTCTTGGAAGGCGATCGCATAGTTATAATCCCCTGCATCCATTTCTTTGGCGATGCGGGAGTTCGCACCATCTGCCCCAATAATGACATCTACTTTCAGGGTTTTGGCAATACCTTGAGCGCCGCCTTCTGTATGATCCACGTAGTGGATGGTGTAGGGGTCGGTGCTGTTGGTGGGAATATCTAGTTTATGAACAGTGGCATTAATTAAATTTGCGCCTAGTTTTGCTGCGCGGTTCCGCAGATAGCCATCCAGGACTTCCCGACGGCACATACCGATATATTCTTCTTCATTTATCAGATTGATATCGACCTCACGATTCGAGGGCGAGATCATTTTCATTTTCCGTACCCGACGGTCAATAATTTCCGGCGGAAGGTCAAACTCACCCACCATACATAGGGGAATCGCACCGCCACAGGGCTTGGCATTGTCCAGCTTCCGCTCAAATAGGTAGGTTTCAATCCCAGCTTTGGCAAGAGTTTCAGCGGCGCAGGAGCCAGCTGGGCCTGACCCAACAACAGCAACCCGTAGTGTCAAAGGTCTTCTCCCAATCTTTATCTTTAACGAAAGCATCGTATCACGGACTTTTTGCTCGTTTCTTACTGCATATGGGAGATGTGACTGAAATGAAACAGAGCTTAATATTTCGACACAAAATATTTATATTTTTTGTGCGAACTATTCTACTGGTAAGCCGATGGTAAATTTTTTCAGTATTTTCCCTCCTTTTTTTCCCTAGTTGTTAATTTTTAGGTAGTTATTTATGCTATAAGGCTATATTAAAGCGGTAATCCGATAAACAAACCGTGGATTAGTTGCAGAGGTGAAGTTTCCGTGGGCATAGTAGTAGAAAACGTATGCAAGCAGTTCGGTAGTTTCCACGCAGTCGATAATGTCAGTCTCCAAATTAAGAGTGGCTCACTTGTGGCTTTGCTAGGACCGTCGGGGTCTGGAAAATCCACCTTACTGCGACTAATTGCGGGTTTGGAGATGCCAGATAGTGGAAAAATCTTGCTGACTGGTAAGGATGCGACTTATCAAAGCGTCCAAGAGCGGAATATTGGCTTTGTATTTCAGCACTATGCACTGTTCAAGCACTTGACAGTGCGGCAAAATATCGCTTTTGGGTTGGAGATTCGCAAAGCACAGAAAGCCAAAATCAAGAACCGCGTGGAAGAGTTACTGGAGTTGGTGCAACTCAGCGGACTGGGAAATAGATATCCCTCGCAACTTTCGGGAGGTCAAAGACAGCGGGTTGCCCTAGCAAGGGCTTTGGCTGTGGAACCGAAGGTGTTGCTGTTGGATGAACCGTTTGGTGCGTTGGATGCTAAAGTCCGTAAAGACCTGCGAGCTTGGTTGCGTCGCCTGCACGACGAAGTACATGTTACCACCGTTTTCGTCACCCACGACCAAGAGGAAGCTATGGAAGTCTCGGATGAAATTGTGGTGATGAATAAAGGGAGAGTGGAACAGATAGGTACACCAGCGGAAATTTATGACCATCCCGCATCCGCATTTGTCATGAGTTTCATCGGTCCGGTGAACGTGTTGCCTAGCACATCGAATATTTTCCAAGGTAACGGGTTTGATTCGGGACATCCAGAGATGTTTCTGCGTCCCCAGGATGTGATTGTACAAACATCTCCCAACGGGACTACAGTACCGGCGCGGGTGAGTCGGTTGATACACCTGGGCTGGGAAATTCAGGTGGAGTTAACGTTAGATGATGGACAAGTAGTGACAGCACACCTATCGCGGGAGAAGTTTGACGAGTTGCATTTGGAACCGCAGCAGAAGGTGTATGTGAAGCCGAAGGATGTGAAGTCCTTCGCTTTGGATTATTCGATTTGATCGTGCCGATTTGGTTCGCGATCGCCTGGGATTCAAATCCCAGGTTGATAGTAAAATTCCTCTAAAAGAGGACTAATCAGAGTGGCGATGATTGTGCGGACGCGAGTTTTTTATCCCACAATTGTGAAAGGGCAAAATCTAAAATTCAAAATTTGCAGGCGTTAATGTTATCCTAGTTCCCAGGCTAAGCCTGGGAACTAGGATAACAGAAGGCTCTGCCTTCTGGAAGATGACGTGAGGCAGAGCCTCTGTAGAGGTATTCCCAGCCAGAGTCTGGGAACGATATCTGGGGTAATAGCTAAGTACTTTCCTTCGGAAATGAACACTCAACGGTAATTTTCATATTGCTTTTAGCAGTGCCTTTTGTAACGTAAGGAACCCCCGCTTCTCCACCAAGTTCGATACCGAATTCTAGGGTAACTTTATCGACATTGGCTATAGGAACTTGTTTAAAGGCATTTAAGGGATAAGGAAAATAATACAATTCGCGTTGGACAAAAAACCCAAGTTACCTTGACGCAACTAGAAGAAGCGATCGCTCAACTATTCCAACCGCAAGGGAGAAATATTCCCGACACAGCACTTCTGTATTTCTCTGGACATGGGCTGCGGAAAAACACAGGGATTTCGGAAGGGTTTTTAGCGACGAGTGATGTTAACCCTGACTTGGGAAACTGGGGTATTCGTTTAAAATGGCTGCGGGAATTATTACAAGAAAGTCCAGTCCGACAACAAATCATTATTCTCGATTGTTGTTACAGCGGAGAGTTGCTGAATTTTGACGAAGCAGATCCAGGGGATAGGGGCAAAGGAAGAGACAGGTGTTTCATTGCGGCGTCACGAGAGTTTGAAGTTGCTTATGAAGGCATTGGTAGTCACCATAGCGTGCTGAGTGAGGCACTTTTACAAGGACTTGACCCGAAAAACAATCGTGCCCGACTCAGCAGTGCCAAATTCATCGGTGCCGACCTTAGTGGTACTGACTTCAGTTATGCCAAAGACCTCACACCTGAGCAAGTTAAATCTGCCAAGAATTGGGAGAAAGCGATATACGATGAGGATTTTCGCAAAAAACTAGGCTTACCCCCCCAAAAGTGACTGCAGAAGTCTGATTTGGTGATATTCCTGACTTATCAGTTCACAGCCACGCGATGCAGACCCGTTATAGGGTTTTCCCTTCTGTCTTTTGCTTACGTATTTTCACGAAGAAACTACTGTAGCCATTTGTCTATGTGCCGCCAGAGCTATCGCCGCTGGTAATATCCTGTGTTCCTGAATTTGAATTCTTTGGTGCAGCGTTTCTGCTGTATCATCTTCTAAAATGGGCACTGCTGCTTGCATCAAAATTGGTCCGCTGTCCATTTCCAAACAGACCAAATGCACGGTGCAGCCTGTAATTTTTACTTTTGCTGCTAATGCTTGTTCTATAGCCCGTACTCCTTTAAAACTGGGCAATAAACTAGGATGAATATTAATAATTTTATCGGGGAAGGCATCAATTAAAACTGGCGTTAATAACCGCATCCAGCCAGCTAAAATCACCCATTCTACATCGAATTTTTGCAAAGTATCAGTGATTTTTGCGTCAAACTCTTCGCGATTTTTGTAGTCGCGATGATTTAATAAAATTGATGTTATACCCAAATTTTCGGCTCGGACTTTTACATAAGCTTCAGGGTTATTGAAAATTACTACTTGAATTTTGGCGTTGAGTTTTCCGGCTTTGATTGCTTCAGCGATCGCTGTAAAATTACTGCCATTTCCAGAAGCCATAATTGCTAGTTTTAAAGGTCTACCTTCTGGTAGTTTATGGTTGGGAATAGCAGGAGAAACAAGGCTAAAATTCAGATTATCTAATGTTGCATCAATAGTCATAACGAACCGCCAAGAAATCAAAGACGCAGGGGGGTAAGAGTAAGGTAACTAGGTGTAATGTTTGCCAGTCTATCAGTTGCTGTCAAAACATTTGCCTAGTAGTTTGGAGCTATGTAAATCATCTTGTGGTAAATTTAAATTTTTCTGAGTTAATTTTATATTTTTATAATTATCAACTTTCCCAGGACAGTCGGGTGAGAAAAATTTTTCCCACCCGACAATTTGCTTACAGTCCTCAGTTAATAGTCCCTTGTCAACGCGCTGGACGGGAACCGACTGGACATTTTAATGGATCTGATACAGCTTTGGGAGCATCTGGTATTCCTGGTGGTTTGGTGGAAGGTTCATTAGTTTCACAAATGCCTCCCATAGTAACAGTTTCACCTCTATCTTTCACCACATATACTGCTCCTGTGTAGCTTCTCAGTCCAGGACGCTTAGCTTGGGCTGTAATCATTGACCTTTCAGTTCCTTGTGCCATAATTTTGTATGTATAATTGTCTGTATCTGGCTTAATACCAACAGCTAATTCCTCCATAGTTGTGGCAAATTTATTATTTTCTAAGAAGTAAGCTTGTTGAGCGCGAGTTATCGCTCCCATGTTAGTTTTTCCTTCCTCTTCTGGTGTATTTTTGTCTGTGGTGCTAGCTTGATTTTCGGTATCTGGGGCGACAACTTGAGTATTTGCAGGTAAATTCGAGGTATCAGAAGTTTTTTCAAATACGGGGGTATCTGGGGAAAATTTATTAGGTCTTGGTTCCCCCGGACTGACACCATCTAATTGCACTTTTAGCTTACCATCAGGGGTAAATTCAAAAATTGTCAGTGATGGTTGCTTTGCTTTTGGTATTGTGACATCTAGTTGCATTGGTTTCGCCGCTGGATTAATTTGATAGCCGAATTCATAAGCAACACGTTTATCTGACTCGACTGACGGCAGAACAAATAATTTACCATTGGGTGTGAAAATAAAGGTAATGGTAGCAGGGGATAATGGGTCTTTTGCTTGCCATTGACCGATTAATCTCTGGGCAGTATTGTTTGTGGGATTAGAATTTGTTGGTTTGGGACTTGTGGGGGTAGCTGGTTGAGATTGAGCTAATAAGGGACTAATAGGGAGTTGTGCAAGTATATTTGTGCTAACACTCGTCAACAGTCCAATAAATAAGCTGGAGGTGAGAAATTGGCTAGCACTCTGGAATTTACCCAACTTGAAAAGGATGTTATTCATCTGCTTGAACCCCAATAAATTAACAGGACACTCTTCGTTATTCAGTGTAAAATAGCACTACATCCAAATATCAATACCCACTAATCCCCCCATGATAACTTCTCGATTTTCGGATAAAAAGCAACTCTTGGATGATGACACATTTGCCGCTTGGGTATTTCTCAGCCCTGCGCTAATTTTGTTAGGAATATTTATTTTGTATCCCATCGGCTATGTGTTCTTTTTGAGCTTTACTGCTGGTAGTTTTACTGCCGAAGGTATTCGCTGGATAGGAATACAAAATTACTGGCGTTTAATATTAAATCCCGATTTTTGGCAAATTATTGGTAACACGGTTTATTTTACCATTGCTACCGTTATTCCCAGCTTAGTGATTCCCTTGGGTTTAGCTGTTCTCCTCAACCGCAGTTTCGCTTTTCGTGGATTATTACGCAGTGCCTATTTTATTCCCTCGATTGTTTCCTTGGTAGCGGCTGGTTTGGGTTTTCGTTGGTTATTTCAAAACGAAGGTCCAGTGAATGCTTTATTAGAGTTTATTGGTCTTCCAGAAATTCCCTGGCTCGGAGATACTTTTTGGGCAATGCCTGTGTTAATTTTGTTAAGTATTTGGAAGCAATTAGGTTTTAATATGGTAGTGTTTTTGGCAGGATTACAAGCAATTCCGCTCAATCGCTACGAAGCTGCTGAACTCGATGGTGCTAATGCTTGGCAAAAATTTTGGTATATTACCCTGCCAGGATTAAGACCTACTTTAATCTTTGCCATTGTCACCACAGTAATTTTTACTTTACGCAGTTTTGAGCAAGTTTATGTGATTACTGGTGGTGGACCTTTAAATTCTACTAATCTCTTAGTTTATTACATTTATCAAGAAGCTTTTGCACAATTTGATTTTGGTTATGCAGCCGCCGCTGCTACGGTATTATTAGCAGTAACACTGTTGATGATTTATCTTCAGTTACGCACTTGGGGAGAGGAAAATTAACTGTAGATATGTTCTTCTTCGTTCCCAGTCAGAGACTGAGAATGCAGATAATAAGGTTCCAATTCGTTCTACTAAAGGTGGAATTTACAGCTGATTTTTACGAAGCAGAATGTAGTCAACAGGAAATGACAAGTTAGTAATTGCGAACTCTTAAATCTGCCAAGGAATAGTCACCGTAAATGTGGTTCCTACCCCTACTTGACTATCGACTGTGATGTTACCACCGTGCAATTGCACACATTTTTTTACTACTGCTAGTCCCAAACCCGTCCCGGCAATATCACCAACATTTTGACCACGTTGGAAGACTTGATAAAGGTTTTTTTGGTCTTCGCTAGAAATCCCAATTCCTTTATCTTGGATTTGGAAAATTGCCTTGTCTGATTCACAAGATAAAGTGAAGTAAATCTCGCTATTTTGTGAAGAATATTTGATGGCATTATCCAGCAAATTAGTCAAAATTGAGCGCAGGAGTTTTTCATCCATATAAGCCAATTCGTTGAGACATTTACTAATAAAAAATATATTCTGTTGAGCGCGAGTACTAAACTCAATTTCTTCTACAAGGGAGTAACAGTATTTTTCTAAATCTAAAGGTCGAGGTTTAAATTCTAAATTACCAGCTTCGGCTCTAGAAAGAGTAAGAATATCTGTTAATAACTGCGTCATAGTTTTAGCAGCAGATTGAATCCGGTAGAGATTTTTCTTTTTTTTCTCTTCCGACCATTCTTTAGTAGAATTTTCCAGAACTTGGGCAGAAATTAAAATTGTACTTAAAGGTGTACGAAATTCATGGGAGGCCATAGAAAAAAACCGCAGTTTTAATTCATTAAGTTCCCTTTCTTTTTCTAGAGTACGTCGCACTTCTTCCGCTCGCTTGCGTTCGGTAATATCCTGTGCTACAACCGCTCGTCGAAAAATTTCTCCGGTTGCATTTCTAATAGGGAAACTGCGGTACAAAATCCAACGAATCGCACCGTCAGGACGGACAATCCGATATTCAATTTCAAATTCTCTCGTACTATTTTGCTCAATTTCTTGTACAACTCGATTTTTATCTTCTGGATGGACATCATCTAGTAAAGATTTCCCATTTGTATACACACTCTCATAACTGCGTCCCCAAATTTTTTCATAGGCTGGATTAATATATAAAATTTTTGTGTTAGCAGCATCGCTAATCCAAAATACTTCATGAATATTTTCGGCAATTTGACGAAATTTTTCTTCACTTGCTTGTAAAGCTTCTTTAGCTTTCTTTTCTTCAGTAATATCACGACATAATACTAATCTTGCTTGTCGTCCTTTATAAATTACTTCATGGGAGGTTGCTTCTACATAAATTATGCTACCATCCTTTGTTTGGTGTTTATATACGCCTGTACGTCTAAATCCGGGAGGTGTGACAGAAATTTGCTTCAGGAAAGCAGGTAAATCTTCACCGGGACGGATTTCCTTAATTGTCATTGATAAAAATTCTGAACGAGAATAGCCATAGTGCTTAACAGCTGCCTCATTAACTGCTAAAAATTCTAAGTTAGTAGAATCATAAACCCATAAAGGATGGGGATTAATTTCAAACAAATGACGATATCTTTTTTCACTGTCTCGTAAGGTTTTTTCTATTTGTTTGCGATGGCTAATTTGCCGATTTAGCAGCCAGTAAACTAGAAACAACATGACAAAACTCAAGCCAGACCCAGTGATATGTATCAGCATAGTATTGTGGAATCTAGCTATTGATTCTGCTTGCCTTTGGCGTAATAATAACTGCTCCTCCTTCTCCATTTCAGCAATAACTCTCCAAATTCTGTCATGCAGTGTAATACCTTTATCTGTGAGGCTGATTTGAGTTTTTATGTCAGATTTATTCTGTTTATAAAGCTCAATAGATTTTTTTACTAAAGCAACTCTTTCAGAAATTAATGGCTTAATCTTCTCAAGTCTTTTTTGCTGTCGGGGATTATCCGCTGTCACACGACGAGCCAGATGAAATTTGCTATTAATTGTTTGCATAGCAGTATTATAAGTGTTGAGATAAAAGTCTTTGCCGGTAATAATATAACCACGTCTAGCTCTTTCGGCATCCCGTAGCGTTGTCATTACATCCCTAACTTTTTGTAGACTTTCGTAGGAATGTTCTACCTGTTGTTGTCTTTGAAATAATTTAGCAGTATTTTTGTAGTAAAATATATTAACAATGCTAAGTATCAATATTGCTAACACTAAGACCACAGTAAATAATTGAGATTCTAGTGACGATTTTAATTTCATACCAACTAGTACAGAAAACCTATACTATTTTAGTAGTAACCCGATAATTATTTATATAGAACCTGATTTTTTTAAATTTTGTTTGTAGTCAATATGCGAATTCTATTAGTTGAAGATAATTTGCGCTTAGCTGAAGCACTTTCAGAAGCCCTTACAGATGAATTTTATGTGGTAGATGTGGTCAAAGATGGAGAATCTGCTTGGGATCAAGTTAAAGCGATCGCCTACGATTTAATTTTGCTAGATGTTATGCTTCCCAAGCTAGACGGTATTAGTCTATGTCAACGGTTACGTAACCACGGTTATACTTTACCTGTTTTAATGCTAACAGCACGTGATACCAGTACAGATAAAGTGAATGGTTTAGATGCTGGTGCAGATGATTACGTAGTTAAACCCTTTGACTTACAGGAACTATTGGCACGCATCCGTGCTTTATTGCGTCGGGGTACTTCTCCTGCTACACCAATTCTCTCATGGGGTGGTTTGCAACTCAATCCAAGTACCTACGAAGTTACTTACGAACAACAACCTTTGCAGTTAACTCCGAAGGAATTTAGAATGTTAGAATTACTACTTCGTAATGGACGACGTGTACTTAGTCGGGCTGTAATTATTGAAAACCTTTGGTCTAGTTATAATCCCCCAGAAGAGGATACTGTTAAAGCTCATATCAAAAGTCTGCGTCAAAAACTCAAAGCTGTAGCAGCACCAGATGATTTGATTGAAACAGTTCACGGTTTAGGATACCGTTTAAAACAAGTTAAATAATATCAAGGTTTTCTGACTCCATCAATATTGTTTTGCTCTAGAAAAGCTTGCTCCTAGCCAGTTTAAACTTTCTTCCCTATTTTTTCTCTTTTTTTTCTCTTTTTTTTCTCTATTTCTTAACTAGTTTTTCTACCTTTGGGTTGTAGCTTGAAAATGCAGAAACTTGTAAACTCTGCATTTGTAATCAGACATAGCCTAAAGTAATAGGCAAATGTAATGAAGAAAATACAATTGTGCCAAAAATATTCTTTTATTAAGCCCTCCGTGTTTTTAACAAAGATTATTAATGACTGGAGTGGTTGTGATTTACGAAAAATGGATTTACAAGGAGTAGATTTAAGCAACATGAATTTGATAGGTGCAGATTTATGTGGCGCTAATCTCCAAGATGCAAATCTTCAAGATGCAAATTTAAGTGGCGCTAATTTATTTCAGGCTAATCTTCAAGGTGCAAATTTAAATGGTGCTAATTTATGTGAAGCTAATTTAATTGATGCTGATTTAACTCAAGCTTCTTTGTGTGGTGCTTTCTTATGGCGGGTGAAATTAAGCGGTAGTAACTTAACATCAGCTTCTTTATGTGAGGCAGATTTAAGCGAAGCAGATTTAGATGTTGCTAAATTAATTGAAGCTTCCTTGATTGGAACTCAGTTAGTAAAAGCTAATCTAGCGGGTGCTAAACTCTGTGGAGCAAGGCTAGCCGAAGCTAATTTATCTCAAGCTAATTTAACTGGTGCTAATCTTACATGGGCGAACTTGGTAGAGGCAGATTTAACAGGTGCAAACCTTTGGGAAGCCAACTTGACTAATGTTAAACTGCACAATACCACAATGCCTGATGGTACGGTGAAATATCAACAATTCGTAATGTTCTAAGCACTGATTTATAAAATAAATCTTAAATTTTTCGGATGCGTTACACTTTGTTAACGCATCTTTTATTAGTAACAGCTTCCCCTCTGTTGAGAATAATATCGAAAGTATGGGGAAACATCTAGGAAAGAGCTTATGAACGAAGTCAGTAGTTTCTCAAACCTAACGAAAGATCCAATTATCGATGTCGCTGATGTCATATCACCGGAAACAATCCTACCCGACGGTCAACCACCTAAACCAAATTATCCCGGCTATCGTGTGTCACCTGGTGAGAGAATATCCTTAGCTGATATTAATCCTGATAGCTACGAAAATTATCAAAAAAAGAAGCTTATAGACCAAGAATTAGAATATCAACGTCAGCGTCTAGCGATTTTACAAGAACGTCTGTATGCAGAAAATCAACGTAGTTTGTTGATTGTGTTACAGTCGATGGATACTGGTGGTAAGGATGGCACTATCAAAAATGTTTTTCGTGGTGTCAATCCCCAAGGTTGTCAAGTTTGGTCATTTAAACAACCCAGTTATGAAGAATTAAATCATGACTTTTTATGGCGTTATCACCAACGAACACCACAGCGGGGAATGATATCAATCTTCAACCGTTCTCACTATGAAGACGTGCTAATTGTCCGCGTCAAAAAAATGGTTTCCAAGGAAATTTGGCAAAAACGCTATTACATAATAAATGAGTTTGAGCAAATGCTTACCTTGAATAATATCACAATCATCAAGTTTTTTTTACATATTTCCAAAGATGAACAAAAACGTCGCTTGCAAAAACGCTTAAACGACCCAAATAAGCGTTGGAAGTTCTCAATAAATGATGTTACAGAACGCAAATTCTGGGATGCATACCAAAATGCTTATGAAGATGCGATTAATAATTGCTCGACTATTTATGCTCCCTGGTACGTTATCCCTGCTAATCATAAATGGTATCGTAATTTAGTAATTGCCAGGACTATCGCCGATACCTTAGAAGCAATGAATCCCCAATTTCCCAAGGTAAAAGATTTAGAACGCATTACGATTCCAGATTAATAGAGAAAGTCCACCATCAGGGATGAGAATATAGCACTGGTGGACTCTAAAACTCCCGTCGGGAAAAAACAAGAATAGCAATTGCTAATAACAGCATAGTGTAAAGCAAACAATAGCCAGCATTGTCTAGTAGTGTCATTGTCTGCGGTAAAGCAGAAGTACCATAAACGGCTTGATTTTTCAAATCTAAACGGGATAAATCTGGCAAAACCAAATACAAACCTTGAGTAATTTGTTCAATGCTGGGATTTTGACTCAGCCGACCTAGTTGTAATAAATCTTTGGTAATATTGCCCATAAAATATATACCAAAGGTTAGCAATGTGGCTAATACCGAACTAGTAAATACACCCAAGGTAATGGCAATAGCAGTAACTAAAGATAACTGTAAAAATAAAAACAGTACCGCTATCAAAAGACTGGAAGGAAAATAGGGAATTTTGCTAAATTCGAGAAATCCCAGATAAATAATTGTCATACTGGCGATGAGTACAGCTAGGACTGCGGATAACCCCAAATGCTTCCCAGTGATAAACTCGCTGCGGCTAATCGGTTTAGCAATTAACACCAATACAGTACGTTTTTCAATTTCTTTATTCACTAACCCTGTGCCAATGAATACGGCTAAAATTAAGCCGAGGACACTCATTAGTCCAATACCAAAATCTAAAAATATTTTGTCTTCTGTAGCGGCAGCTATATCTGGTAATATCCGGATAGCTACAGCTAAAATTAAGGCATATAAACCAATCAGATACAAGATGCGATCGCGCACTACTTCCCAGAATACATTTCGCGCCAATACAAAGATTCTACTAAAATTCATAAATTAGTCATTAGTTATTAGTTATTAGTTATTAGTCACTAGGGGTGGGTTTAACTAGATATCAAATTTGGATACTGATTGACAAGATAAACCCGCCCCTACATTTGATCAACTTGTTGATTACAGTTGTTCTGGGGGTAGTCCTCGGATTGGTTTTCGACTCACCTGAGAACAAGAAACCCTAGCTAAGGAATTTTTCTGCGGTATACCCCCTGATATGGGGGTGATTCGACAAGACTTGCTGAGATAATAGCGACGGGGGTCAGAACTAGGTCCATTCCAAACAGCATATAGCTCTAAGTTATACCCTGACTTAACGGGTTTTAAGTTCGTTACCCGTGGTTGAACGCGCCATAAAACCTTTTCATCATACTTAGCCAAATTGTCTTGAATTACTTCTTGAGAAAGGCTTCCTACCCGTTGTTTCCCCTCTATCAGCCATCTTTCTACTTCCGACCAAGGTCTGTCTTCCAGTTCTTCTTTAACAGCAGCATCTAATTGATTGAGGATTCTAATCCCATTTGTGGGTGTAGTTGTTGGTTCTCCGACGCGCACTACCAAACCTTGACGATTAAAAGTATCTGATTGCAAAGTCGGAAATTCTTGCAACCAATTTTGCATCACAAAATAAAACTGCAACCAGCAACTGATGACTGCAGCTACACCAATCAAGATGATAATTCTTTGACGGACATTTGGACTAGGAAGCTTTCCTTTTCCTGATTCAATAAACTCTGGTATTCCCGTAATTAATGCCGTAACTGTCGGCCAAAATACAAAGGAATGAACTGTAATTCCTGTCTCTGGTCTACCACCTCCAAACAAAAAAACACTGACTAAAGCACCAGTTATCAGTGCCCCCAATGGGATACCAAATACACGTAAAGGATTATCGGTAGTGTACCAAGCTGTTGCCAAAATCAGAAATATCCACCCGCATAAACCAATTAGATTTGATATAATCCCTACGGAAATTGATGCCATTATCCAAGAGAATATACTCAAATAGATTAGGGTTTGCCAGGAAAAACTTCTGGGTGGATTAAATACTCGGAGAATTCTCTGCAAAAAATCTGTAACTGGTTTCAGCAGCTTTAGAATATATTCCATATTTACCCCCTTTTTTTTTGATAATTACCCCGCAATTTGTCGTACTTCTAGAGAACGAAGCACCAAAATTAGCAAAATCGCACTGTAGCTAAAGGAATTCGCCAGCAAGACCCCAGTAGCCATGTTACGCGATTGTAATTTAGTTTTATAAGAGCGGCGGTTGATGGTTAAAGTATTGATTTTGTCCGGTTCGTTTTGGGGATAATTTAATGCTATCTCCAAAAGGCGTAAGCCACCAAATTTGAGCAAGAAAGTAGCAAAAAACATTAAGAAGCCAACCATAATTATAAAGGATTGAAAGTTGGCATTTGGAGAATCTAACTGGTTAAAAAAGACAAAGCTGATCAATTGAGTTTTGACACTTACTGGTAAGGTTGGCTCAATAGCAAAAAATATGATCCAACCCAGGACATTAGCAAATAAATTCACACAAGTTGCGTAAGCGACGCTGGCTTTCTTGTCTAATCTTCTACCACGAGTATGAAAAACATAGGATTCTATAGCGATCGCCACCAACAGAAACAAAGCATTGAACAAAATTGTTCCCAGAGGAAAAGTGTTGTAAGACATAGAACTGGTTCCTACAAGACCACAACAGGGTCATGCTATCACGGGCTAATACGGGAAATTATCCCACTGTTTTACCCAAAGCAGGCGATTTGTAGCCCTATCCAAAGTAAGCTAGCCATGAACCTACCTCTACCCTGGCTGCACGTCGCCTATGGTATAACTTAAAGATATGGTAAGAGTAAACTACCCACAGCAACACTTGCTGTAGGTAATTAGCCTAAATTGATTAATTAGGAATTATCTGGTGATGACTATCTACCCAGGAATTGTCAAACCAGGGAAGATACCCACCACCCGTAAACCGTACACCTTAAATCGGGTATTTGGCTGAGTTCGCAAACGATGTGCGCTGCGACAGTATGTTGGTAAGTCATTCCAAGAACCACCCCTGAGCAAGCGATAAGTAGGATTACCTCCCAACTCCCAAACCCCGCCATTTTTTGGTGCCCCTTCATAATTTGGATGCCAAATATCAGCGCACCATTCCCACACATTGCCATGCATATCGTACAATCCAAAGGCATTGGGTGAGAATATCCCCACAGGAGTTGTTTGCTGACGATAATCTCCTTTAGGTGCAAGAGCGTAGCTGTAACTAGCGTCAAAATTAACTATTTCAGCCGTAATTGTCTTACCAAAATGGAAAGGTGTAGTTGTTCCCGCACGACAAGCATATTCCCATTCCGCTTCCGATGGTAAGCGATAGGTATTGCCAGTTTTTTGCGATAGTCGGGCACAAAATTCTACAGATTGATACCAGGAAATACTTTCCACTGGACGCTGTAACCCCTTAAATTCAGAAGGGTCAGGATCTAAAGGACAATTAATTTGGGGTAATGCTGCTACTGCTTGCCACTGTTGTTGGGTAATGGGATATTTACCCATGTAAAACGATTTAACCGTGACTGTATGCTGTGGACGTTCATCGTCATCTCCCTGTTTTTCGGGTGAACCCATCTGAAACACCCCACCAGGAATATATACCATTTCCAACAACACCCCATTCCCCAAATCTACTGTTTGGTATCTAGCTTTTCCTCGCTCTGAATTGATTAATTCTCCCCGCTCATTAATAATAATGACATCGAATTCAAAAGGTTGCCCGCGACGTGCTTCTAATTCTTGAGTTTGCCGTTGTTCCTGCTTTTGTTTTTCTTGTTGAGCCGCTAGAAGACCCTCCACAAAATCCCGATTTTTCGCCGCCGATTCTAATCCCCAAACTACTGCTTTATTGTAGTTTTCAATTGCCTTTTCGTATCTATTTAATCTGTAATAAGTATCTCCAAGCTGATTGTATGCTAAGGCGTGCATTGGTTGCAGATATAAAACTTGATTATAATCTGCAATTGCTTCTTCGTATTTTTCTAGTCCGGCATAGCCAATACCACGATAGTAATAAGCTTCGACTAAATTGGGATTGATGGTAATTACCTGATTCAAATTATAAACCGCCCCTTGATAATTACCATCATTAGATTGAGTTACCCCACGACTATAGCAAGCATCTACTATACTTACTTGACGACCATCTCCCAACCTTGCTAAACATTGATTTAACTTATCTACATAGGGTTGATCTTCGATGGACACTGCTAATTGCAATGCTGCTATCGGTTCAGTTTCTAGGGTTTGGTTTATCCCATGCAGTTGCAGCCAAGATAATACAGACGCATCTATCTGATTTTCAGCCCATACCTGCTGTGGTAAGTGCATTAAACTCTCAGCTAAATCTAATAGTAATTCTGGAGTCCAACTAGCCTCTTGTTGTGCCAATGTTTGATACATTTTTTCATAGGCAGCAACTAATATTTTTATGAAATGCCGATTTTCATACTCAGTAATTTCCGGCATTAATTCCGGTAAAATTTCCGGTAGCAAAGGTGGTAAACGCAATTTAGGCTGGAGATTTAACAAGAAGTATTCATCAGCAATTAATCCAGCAAACAAACAGTGAATAATAGATATAAATTGCCGCAATTCAGCATAATCTTGGTGGTGTAAATTGTAGTCCCGCTCTATTTCTGTTAAGTCTTCTCCTGCCTCCAAACACTGCTGCTCTCTTGCTATGATTTTTAAATTGTCTCTATATTTTTGAACAATTTTTTGTCCATATTGATTTTCAATTTCACTATCGCTTTTACCTGACTTATTTTGCTTTTCAAACCACTGTAACGTCCGTTGTTTAGCAAAATCATAAATTACCTCTCGCCAAGAAAAGGAAGTTAATGTTTGATAGCGATAGTTAACTCCATTTATTCCCCAAGAAGCGAAACTTACATCAAAAGTATCTCCTTCAATCACCGATTCTAAAATCACACTTGGCTCACTTTTCAGCCCTTTAAATATAGCTTTGCTAGCTATTTCACTGTGAAATCTTCTATTAGTCCATGCTCCAGCAAAAAACTCTACAGGTCTGCCTTTAGCTGAGTAAATTTCAAACAATTTCCGTAAATCTCTGGCAAGGGATTTTTCCATTTCGGGAAAACTGCCTAGAGAATAGGTAGACTCCGCAAAATTAACAGTTGGTAATAGGGGAGGAGAGAAGAAAACTCTTAGGGGAATCGGCTGTTGATTTGGGTTGCTCCGCAGTATATCTTCAGCTATTAACCAAATAGGTGAATTATTTGATTTTTGTTGTTCTTTAATAAACTCCATTTCCCTAGTACGGGCACTGATTCTAATTTTATTACCTAGTTCAAAATATAAATTTTTTAATTCTAATTGCACTTCTTTTGTTTCAGCCAATACCCATTTTATTACCCCTAAATTATCTAATTTATGATAATTAGATAAATCGGTACTTAAGATTTCTTTACCACCTAATAGATATTGCTGATATTTTAATAGTTTATCTTGGATCCTTTTGTCTATATTTTCATTTAATAAATCAACCCCATCTATTGTATTCAGCAATAATCGCAAACTATGAATTTGACTTTCTAGCTGGTTTTTACTAATAACAAATTCTTTAATTGGCAATTCTTGTTCCCATTCCTGAAAATACTGTTGTGCTGGTAACAGTTCATAAATATAATTTATGTCATGAAAAACATGTTCAATGGCACTGAAAAAATTATCCCATATTTGTTTTTTTTCTTTGCAAACTGACTGGATCATGCTGAATTCTCCTAGTGATTTTTTAGAATTATTTTCCAATTAATTAGATACTAAAAATTTTTGCTCTCCGAGTTTACCAATGTAATTATTAGAGAGTCAATATATATATTATAAAAAAAATAAACTTCTTAAGCAGACATCAAACCAGGAAAACAGCTTGGGTTTTTAGGCTGAAAATTTCCAACAATTATTAGATTTTTAGTGATACTTTATACCCTGAGCCAATAGCCTGATTTTCTGATATCAGGTATTTTTTTGCACCCAATAGTTTTTACAGCTACTGGAGATAGAGATAATAATCTATGAATAGCACAGCACCTGGCAAGAACCGATTTTCGAGCAACTTTTTTGGTGTTTGTTTGCTTACGTAATGATGGAATTAAATCAACAGGTTGATGCACATTAATGTATAGCTTGTCACCTTTTAACAAAGGGCTGACCTCCTCACTGCCACTAGCAGATAAATTTTGCATTAAATTGTATCTATTTTCTTTAACAAAGTTATCTGCTTTATGGCATATATATAACCTAACATTTATATATATTTTCTTAAGAAACTTCATGAAAACTCCAAAAATTCCTTGTTAAATATTTACATTGCTATTGTAAATATTTAACTGAAAGGTAAAAAACTTTCATACTTATCATTAGTCCAATAATTTAGCAACATTCTTAATGCAGATTAATTGTAAAAACTATACCTTATTCTCTATCTGCGGACAGATGGAAAACCAGACTAGCTATAATCAGAGAAAATACTGTTTTATTCACCTGTTTTGATTAGCATATCTTGTCCCCACTGTCATCAACCCGTTGATAGACAAGCTGTAATTTGTCCCTCCTGTCGCACAACTTTAAAAGCTTTTGGTCATCCAGGTATTCCCCTACACCGTGCTACTGGGGAAGGATATTTGTGCGACACCTGCACTTATCATGCTGACGATACTTGTAACTTTCCCCAGCGTCCCCTTGCCAAGGAATGTACTCTATATCAAAATCTAGAGCAAAGCCAATTAGAGTTGCAGCAGCAAAAATACAGCAGCAGTTTTGCTGTCAAGGTCAAAAACTGGGTGAGACAGAATCAAGTTTTGCTACTGTTGCTGGGTTTATTACTAATCAGTTTTTTAGTAGCTTTGTGATTAGTCATTAGTCATTAGTGATTAGTGATTAGTGATTAGTCATTAGTTTCCCATGCCCAATTCCCAATGCTCCATGCCCAGTCAAGAGTCAAGAATCCCTTTAAACTATATTGACTGGAGATTCACTGCTATCCACAGTTGTCTCAGCAACGTGGATATTATCGTGCCGTGCTGTTTCCTGAAATACAGCGAGGTCAAACCAAAAGGAGGTACCGACACCGACTTCACTTGCCAGATGTATCTTGCTATGATGCTTTTCTTCGATAATATCTCGGACAATTGATAACCCTAAACCTGTACCTTCGATAGTATGAACTCGGTTTTCTACCCGAATAAAGCGGTCAAAAATTGCCTGTTGGTCTTTAGGGGCAATCCCAATACCAGTATCAGCAACTTCGACTCGTACTTGAGGAATATTTTTGTGGCTGGTGGGTTGGGATTCTAGTTCATAAGCACGAATTACTACTTTACCACCGGCTTTGGTGAATTTCATGGCATTACCCACGAGATTATTCAACACTTGCAGCAACAAATCATAGTTACCTAACACTGGTGACAGGTTAGGTGAAATTTCATGAATCAGTTCAATGCCTTTATCCTTAGCATTTAGTTGGTGAGTACGCTGGGTTTGTTCAATAGCTTGTGCTATATCCACCGCATCAAAGTTATAGCGTCGTCCTGACTGAAGACGGGATACATCCAGGACATCATTTACCAACCGAGTTAACCTATCAGTTTCCTTATTAGCAGTTTCCAGAAACTCCTGCTTTTGTTCCTCACTCAAATCTTCGCCGTATTCGTGTAGAGTCTCGATGAAAGACTTGATATTGAACAGGGGAGTTCGCAGTTCATGGGAGACATTACTAATAAATTGACTTTTTGCTTCATTCAGTTCCACCTCGCGGGTAATATCCTGAATCGTCATCGCAATGCCTTTAATGCTATCCCGTGACTGACCGATAACTGTCGTCAGGAGAATGCGAATAGTACGCTTAACAGGATTGCTCAAAGCAATACGAAATTCAGCGGTTTCGTTGGCTCCTGCTGCCATTTCGTACAGCGTACTTCGGATTTCCATCTCCACGGTAGGTGGTAAGCGATGCAAGACATTTTCCCCGACGACATCGACTCCTTCCCAGCCAAATAGTTGCTGGGCTGTTGGGTTAACTAAAATCACCTCCATGTCATTGTCAATTAACACTGCACCATCGGCGATAGTGGTAACAAGGGTTTCTAACTTGGCTTTTGCGGCTGTCAGTTCCTCAATATTTTGCTCTTCATAGCGCTCAAGCCGCTCAGCCATTTCATTAAAGCTGATAATTAACTCCTTGAGTTCGCCCCCCAGGGGTAAATCAATCCGTTGTTGGAAATTTCCCGCCGCAATTTGTTTTACCCCCACCAATAGCTCTTTAATAGGTTTAGTGATATTCAGAGCGTTAAACACCGCGCCTAAAATTACCATCGCCCAAATCGAGACAAACACGGCAATGGTGACATCGCGGGTGAGATTAGAGGAAGTAACCACCCTAGGGTTGGGATTAATCCCAATCGCTAACACCCCCAGATATCGGTCGTCCTGCATCAAGGGCACAAACACATCAGTGACTACCCCGTCAGGTGTTTGATGCTGGCGCACCAAGGGTTCGGTGGAATCAGCTGCGTAAGCCTCTGGTAGCTGAATACGACGCTCAATTGACAGGGAAGTTTCCACCTCTGGTTGCCAGAAGGGAATGCCAAAAAAGATTTTACCGCCCTCGTCAGCGTAAAGCATGTAGCGGACGCTGCTAGTGCCGCTATAGAAGCGTTGGGAAAACTGGGCAACTTCCGTGAGGTTATCTTGAGCAATCAGGGGGGCAACATTCGATGAGAGCAGCAGTCCCAAGTCACGTCCAAACCGCGTGTCGTTCAAGCGAGCATCCTGCTGAATCGTATTCACCGCCCAGAAAGTTAGACCGCTCATCACCAAAGATACCACCAAGGTGGTGGCTGCCATTAGCTTGGTCTGGATGGTAAACTCCGACCACCAATGGGCAATGATTTCTCGTATTGCTTTTATCAGCTCCAGCATCTTAAATAAATAATAAATTGTTAGTTGTTGTAATAAACCCTAACAACTAAAAATTAACACTGGATCTGACTCTGTAACCGATATCTCGCCGATAATACATTCCCTCAAAGTGAATCTTCTCTAGCGCAGCGTAAGCTTGGGCAAAGGCTTGGTCAAAATTGTCTCCTACAGCAGTCACATTCAACACCCGACCGCCATCGGTTACTACCTGGTTGTTTACCAGTTTGGTTCCAGCATGAAATACTGTTGCGCCAGAAGCCTCTGCTTGGGCTGTGCCTGTAATTACCTTCCCCTTCTCGTAAGACCCCGGATAACCCCCCGCCGCCGCCACCACAGTAGCCGCTACTCCCGGTTTCCAAGCAATGGGGGGTAAGTCTGCTAAGCGCTGTTGAATGCACGCAAGGATAATCTCTTCGAGGGACGTTTCCAATAGCGGCATTAAGGCTTGGGTTTCCGGGTCGCCAAACCGACAGTTAAATTCTAATACCTTAGACTCACCCGCTGGTGATACCATCAACCCGGCGTAGAGAACACCACGGTAATCAATTCCCTTCTTTTTCAGGGTAGCGATCGCGCTTTGCAATACCTGTTCCTCTACCTGTGCGATAATTTCTGCAGTGGCAATCGGTGCAGGGGCATAGACTCCCATTCCGCCAGTATTCTCCCCCGTATCGCCCTCACCAATGCGTTTGTGGTCTTGGGCTGGTAATAGGGGGCGAATCGTCACCCCGTCGGTCACTGCTAGCAAAGACACCTCTTGTCCTACTAAGCATTCCTCGACCACGACAAATTTCCCGGCACTGCCGAACTGCCCGCCAAAAATCGCATCAATGGCTGCCTGTGCTTGCTCTACTGTAGTAGCAACAATTACACCCTTACCAGCAGCCAAGCCATCTGCCTTGACCACAATTGGCGCACCTTGTGACTTGACATAGGATTTGGCTGCTGTTGCCTCCGTAAATACCGCAGCCTTTGCTGTAGGAATGCCTGCTTCTTGCATCAAGGCTTTTGCCCAAGCCTTACTAGCTTCAATCTGCGCCCCCGCCTTTGTCGGACCAAACACCATCAAACCTTTGGTTTGCAGGTAGTCAGTAATACCCATAGCTAGGGGAACTTCCGGACCGACAACCACCAGAGAAATGCCATTATCCAGGGCAAATTGTGCTATCTGAGCAAAATCATCCACTGCCAAAGACAAATTCTGACAACGCGCCATAGTCGCAGTACCACCATTGCCAGGAACACAGACAACTTGCTCAACTTGCGATGATTGCAGTAACTTCCAGGCAAGGGCATGTTCCCGACCCCCACTACCAATAACTAAAACTTTCACGCTCCCTCCTCGTATGATTAAGCTTCAATAAGTTTATGCCTAAACAGACCTTATGGGGCATAGGGTATGGGGTATGGGGCATCGGGCATAGGGTATGGGGCATCGGGCATGGGGCATCGGGCATGGGGCATCGGGCATGGGGTATGGGGCATCGGGTATGGGGCATCGGGCATCGGGCATGGGGCATCGGGCATGACTAATGACTAATCACTAATGAATACATTAAATTACCTGTTTGTGATTAGAATACATTGTTGTAATTCATTTACGTAAATAGTTAAAAAAATCAGAATATCTACTGTTATCAATTATCATGGGTTGATAGATAAAGTAATTAATTTGGGCATATTAAATTCAGTAATTAACACCAATTTTTTTGCTTATGACTGTTAGCATTGTTACTGGAGCGGCTGGTTTTGTAGGTTCTACCCTGATAGATGCTTTATTAAACCAAGGGGAATATGTAATCGGAATTGACCAATTCAATGATTACTACGACCCAATTTTAAAACGCAGAAATATTGCTCATTTAGACAATCATCCCCGGTTTAAGTTAATTGAGGGAGATATTCAGTTTTTAGATTGGCAACCACTGTTAGAAGACACAGAGATAATTTATCACCAAGCCGCGCAAGCGGGAGTTCGGGCAAGTTGGGGGGAGGGTTTCCGCTCTTACACGGAAAGAAATATTAACTCTACGCAAGTATTGTTGGAGGCTGCAAAGAACGCCAAAACTCTCAAAAGATTTGTGTTTGCTTCCTCTTCTTCCGTATATGGTGATGCAGAAACTTTACCAACCCACGAGGGAATTTGTCCTAAACCAGTGTCTCCCTACGGTATCACTAAGCTAGCAGCCGAACAACTGGGCGGATTGTACCATAAAAATTTCGGTGTACCGTTTGTATCCTTGCGTTACTTCACAGTGTACGGACCTCGGCAACGTCCTGATATGGGATTTCATAAATTCTTCCGTTCAGTGTTGCTAAATCAGCCGATTCCCATTTATGGTGACGGACAACAAACCAGGGACTTTACATTTGTTGGCGATATTGTAGCAGCTAATTTAGCCGCCGCCACAGTCCCGGAAGCGGTGGGGGAAATCTTCAATATCGGCGGCGGTAGCCGAGTAGTGTTAACAGATATCCTAGACACAATGGAAACCATTGTTGGACACCCCATCCGGAGAAACCACCTAGAAAAAGCTAGGGGAGACGCTCGTCACACCGCTGCTGATGTCTCTAAAGCCCGATCAATTCTGGGTTATCAGCCGCAAGTCTCTTTGAAAGAGGGATTAACCAAAGAATGGGAGTGGGTGCAAGGGTTGTATAACAGTTAGTTGTGGTGGTGGATGTGATTAATCTGAACTTACCTGGATGTAATTTCAGATTATTTTTGGATTTGGGTATAACGAAGTTTTCCTCCACACCCTATCCCCTACCCCTTCATCCAAAGAAATATGATGGATGGTAAACGTGATTTACCCATTCAGATTTATAGGTAGAGATTGCTCGCATATATTGCGCTCGTTCAAATTCGCTCTTGTTGGGGCAATGTAGCTGACTCATGCTACCCTGCATTTGTTGTACAGATTCATACTCGTGTTCTTGCATCCACTCCTGCATTTCCTTCTCAATGGTGTGGATATGATTGATGCCGTGCCGCAGTAATACGGAACAAAGCATGGTAACATTTGCACCTGCCATCAGCATTTTCAGCACATCATGTCCTTTGTGGATACCGCTGGTAGCTGCCAAGCTAGCATTGATACGTCCGTAGAGAATAGCAATCCAGCGCAGGGGTAAGCGCATCGCTTGGGCTGTACTTAAGAGTATATTCGGTTCCACTTCGAGATTTTTCAGGTTAATATCTGGTTGATAAAAACGGTTAAACAGTACTAGAGCGTCTGCCCCCGCTACATCTAAACGCTTCGCCATATTCGCCATATTGGTAAAGTAGGGGCTAAGCTTAAGAGCGACGGGAATTGTGACTTCGGCTTTGACGGCTTGGAGAATATTGATATAAGTTCCCTCAATCTGTTCCGTCGTCAGATCCATATCTGCCGGAACATAGTAAATATTCAATTCCAAACCATCTGCTCCCGCTTCCTGAATTAAGCGTGCGTAGCTAGTCCATCCACCCAGGGATGAACCGTTGAGACTACCAATAATCGGAATGTTTACCGTTTCTTTAGCTTTGCGAATATGCTTGAGATATTCTTCCGGACCAACACGAAAGCTCGCGGGTTCGGGAAAATAAGTCAATGCTTCGGCAAAGCTTTCTGTACCCTCAGTTAAATGGTGGTGCAGTTCGTAACGTTCCAAACGCAACTGCTCCTCAAACAGTGAATGCATTACAACTGCTGCTGCTCCCGCGTCTTCCATCCGCTTGATGTTGTCAATCTCTTCCGACAGCGGAGATGCGGAAGGAACAAGCGGCGATCGCAACGTCAATCCCATGTATGTCGTGGTCAAATCCATATGTCTCACCTTCTGCTTCGTCATTAAAAGGGGACTCTTAACAGGGAACAGGGAATTTAATTCTTCCTTGTCAACATCCCTTGTCTTTCTTGTCCCCATTACCTATTACCTATTCCCCATTCCCTAGTCCCTTCTGTGAATCCGTGCCTCCGCGTGTGCCCCGATTCGCCATATATTTGTACAATTCCCAGCGCGTGTTGACATCTGCTTGGGCTGCTTGTAACAAGCGCTTCGCGGCTTCAGGATGGCTCTTGGTGAGCATCTTGAAGCGGTTTTCCATGTACATGAATTGCTCAACACCCATCTTGGGAGAGTGGGAGTCTAGCTGTAGCGGGTTTTCTCCTGTAGCGCTACGGTCTGGGTTATAGCGATAGAGTAACCAGCGTCCGGAGTCTACGGCAGCTTTTTGATTGTGCATTGCTGTTGCCATGTCAATACCGTGGGCGATGCAATGGCTGTAGGCAATAATCAAGGATGGTCCGTCGTAAGCTTCAGCTTCTAGGAAAGCCCGCAGAGTGTGTTCGTCTCTGGCTCCCATTGCCACACAGGCGACGTAAATATTACCGTAGGTCATAGCAATTAGACCGAGGTCTTTCTTAGCAGCAGGCTTACCACCAGCGGCAAATTTAGCCACCGCGCCGCGAGGTGTGGATTTTGACATTTGCCCACCCGTGTTGGAATACACTTCGGTGTCGAGAACTAGAACGTTGACGTTACGACCACTTGCTAAGACGTGATCCAATCCACCAAAGCCAATGTCATAAGCCCAACCGTCACCACCAATAATCCAGACGCTCTTCTTAACTAGATAATCGGCAAGGGATAGAAGATTTTGGATTTGGGATTTTAGATGACCATCATCTATTGCGCTAGATAATTCCTCTAGCCGCTGCTTAAGAGTAGCTACCCTTGAGCGTTGTTCGTAAATGTCGGCTTCGTCTTTTTGCTCAGCGTTGAGGATGCTATCCACTAGCGCTATATCTAAATTAGGTGCTAGTTGGGTAAGTAACTCCGCCGCAAATTCTCGTTGCTTATCCACCGAGACGCGGAAGCCTAAACCAAACTCAGCGTTGTCTTCAAACAGGGAATTTGACCAAGCAGGACCCCTTCCTTCGGCGTTATGAGTCCAAGGGGTTGTAGGTAAGTTACCGCCATAAATCGAAGAACAACCCGTTGCATTAGCAATTAGAGCGCGATCGCCAAACAATTGACTCACCAACTTCAGGTAAGGTGTTTCCCCACAACCCGCACAAGCACCGGAAAATTCAAACAGTGGTTCTTCCATCTGCTGCTGGTTAATCCGGTTCAGCTTCAGTTCCCTTCTATCAGGGTTGGGAAGATGTAAGAAGAAATCCCAGTTTTCCTTTTCCTGTTCCCGCAACGGTGCCACCGGGTGCATGTTAATTGCTTTCAGACGCGGTTGGGATTTATTCTTCGCTGGGCAAACATCGACACATAAACTGCACCCAGTACAGTCTTCCGCCGCTACTTGAATCGTAAACTGTAACCCATGCCAGTCTTTATCTTTGGCATTGATACTCTTGAAAGTTTCCGGGGCGGTTTCTAACTCCTGGGGGTGATAAACTTTACTGCGAATCACGCTGTGAGGACAAACCATAACGCACTTACCGCACTGCACGCAAACATCGGGGTCCCATACAGGAATTTCTTGGGCAATGTTGCGTTTTTCGTATTGCGACGTGCCACTGGGATAAGTACCATCTACAGGTAAAGCACTCACAGGTAAGTCGTCACCATGCCCGCAAATCATCTTACCCAGGACATCGCGCACAAAGCTAGGGGCAGTGTCGGGTACGGGGGCGCGTAATTCGATGGTACTATTTGTGTTTTTAGGTGACACTTCATACAAGTGTTCTAGCGTGTTATCCACCGCCCGCAAGTTCATCTGGACTATTTCATCGCCCTTCTTGCCATAGGTTTTGCGAATGGAACGCTTGATGTGGTTGATTGCCTCTTCTTTTGGTAAAACTCCCGATATAGCAAAGAAACATACTTGCATCACCGTGTTAATACGTCCCCCCATGCCGCTTTCTCGCGCTACTTTATTGGCATCGATGACGTAAAATTTCAGGTGCTTGTTAACAATTTGCTCCTGGGTGATGCGAGGAAGGTGTTCCCACACCTCCTCTGGGGAGTAGGGACTATTCAGCAAGAAAGTGCCGCCATTGACGATATGCTCCAACATATCGAAGCGTTCTAGGAACGTCCACTGGTGAGTAGCGACAAAGTTCGCTTGCTTGATGAGATAGGTAGAACGGATAGGTTGGGGACCAAACCGCAGGTGAGAAATGGTGACAGAACCGGATTTTTTCGAGTCGTAAACGAAATACCCTTGGGCGTAGTTATCGGTTTCTTCACCGATAATCTTGATAGAGTTTTTATTAGCACCTACGGTGCCATCGGAACCCAAGCCGTAGAAAATCGACCGCACAACGTTATCTGGTTCGATATTGAAATTGGGGTCGTAGTCAAGACTGGTGTGCGTTACGTCGTCATTAATACCGACAGTAAAGTGATTCTTCTTGGTTTCTGCCGCCAGATTATCAAAGATAGCTTTCACCATCGCCGGGGTGAATTCTTTAGAAGACAGTCCGTAGCGACCACCGACAACCTTGGGAATTGGGTATCCATTCCCTAGTGCTTTAGTATCCCATTGCTCATGTAAAGCAGTCACCACATCCACATACAGGGGTTCACCAGCGCTACCGGGTTCTTTGGTACGATCCATGACGGCGAGCGATCGCACAGTATCAGGTAAAGCCTCGACAAAGCGTTTGGTATCGAAGGGACGGTACAGCCGCACTTTCAGGACACCCACTTTCTCACCACAGGCGCCCAGATAGTCTACGGTTTCATGGACTGCTTCACAACCCGAACCCATCAATACAATTACTCGTTCAGCGTCGGGGGCACCGTGGTAGTCAAATAAGTGATAGCTGCGTCCGACTTTTTGGGAGAACTTGTCCATTACCTTCTGGACAATATCCGGACAGGCAGAGTAGTAAGTATTTACTGTTTCCCTAGCTTGGAAATATACATCGGGGTTTTGTGCTGTACCCCGAATTACAGGGCGGTCGGGGGACAGGGAACGCCCCCGATGCTGACGAATTAAATCTTCATCAATCAAAGCCCGCAAATCATCATCTGCAAGTAATGAAACTTTTGATACCTCATGAGAGGTGCGGAAGCCATCAAAGAAATGCAGGAAAGGAATGCGTGACTCTAGAGTTGCGGCTTGAGCTATGAGAGCAAAGTCGTGTGCTTCTTGCACCGAGTTGGAACACAGCAGGGCAAAACCTGTAGCACGGGCTGCCATGACATCGCTGTGGTCGCCAAAAATTGACAGTGCTTGGGCAGCGAGGGAACGGGCTGCTACATGGATAACTGCTGATGTCAGTTCCCCAGCAATTTTATACATGTTCGGGATCATCAGTAATAATCCCTGAGAAGCGGTGAATGTGGTCGTCAGCGACCCAGTTTGCAAAGCACCATGTAGTGCCCCCGCTACACCACCTTCGTGTTGCATTTCAATCACGCTAGGGACAGTTCCCCAGAGATTGGTTTGCATAGTTGCAGTCCAAGCATCTGCCCATTCACCCATTGGAGTAGAAGGGGTAATGGGGTAAATTGCTACAACTTCATTTAATTTATACGCAACTTTGGCAACGGCTTCATTACCGTCTATAGTGGCGAAGGTTGTCTTCTTCTGCTGATAATTCGCTGTGGAGATAGAGATATTCTCTTGTATCATATTTACCCTTGGGAAATTGCCAAATATCGCCAATGGAACAACTAGAATAATTTTGCATTCGCAAAGCTTGTCTCTTCTATAACCAGGGACGCTGGAACTATTTAGTCACTAGTCCCTTCCATTCCCGCTGTCCTTACCCAGTCAGAAAGCCAATACTGATATCAGGGAGGTTAAGCTTTATCCGAACAGTATTGGCAATCAACATGGTTGTTACGCTGTTTTACGGGTAGGTGAGAGTCGAAGCTTTGATGGAGATAGCCATAGCTTTACCTTAGAAAACAAAGTTGAGGAAGTTGTGAGGATAGGGGGAGAATGGGGTTGGGGGAATGGGTTGTTCAGTTTAAAGCCACGTTAAATTACCCCTCCACTGCGACGTAGAGGGGCATAAGGAGTGAGATACTAGCAATGTCGAGTGTTGCAAGCATAACACCGAGATATTTTTATCAACACCTTGGTGCTATGCCAAGTGAAGCCGAGCTATGATACTGAAACTATTGATTTGTTTGGAAATAATTATTCAGAGAGTTTTTTAACTCAATTTTAGTTTGGCAACGGTTGATTGATTCTTTGAAGCGAATGAGTTTGTCTTTGTCAAGGGTACTCATTGCGGCTTGGACATAATAATTGATTGCCTCTTCGGGATTTTGTTGCATTTCATACATTATGGCGTACTCGTTATAAATTGTTTCTTTGAGGACGTACGGCAGAGTCAATGCCATGTCTAAATGTGCTTTGAGTTCCTCAAAACGTCCGCAATTTGACAAAAAATAAGCGTAATTCAGATATACAGCCGGATAATGTGGCGCATATTTCATGGCGTTCTTATAGTATTCTTCGGCATGGGCATAATCTTTGTATTTGTTTTCGTAAACCCAACCGAGGTGATTGTAAGCTTTGCCGAACTGTGGGTTGCGTTGCAGAATCTTTAATAACAGTTCAACAGCTTCTCTTGGTCGGTCTTCTTTGATGAATGTATCAGCTTGGGCGAACATTTCTTCAGATTCGAGGTAACCTCGGTCAAGACTGGCATATTCCTCATCGTAGCTGCCAGAGATTAATCTATTGAGATCCATTGTACTTTTCTCCTTAAATTTGATGGGTTGAATCATTCAACAGATGAAGGTTCTATTTTCCACAAGCACCCATATGCGGGAATGCTTGACCTTTGTTAAGGTCATCCGCTATATAACTACACTTCCTTGGAGGGTGATTCCTGATTTGCGAACCTGAATACACCAAACATCTCTACCCACCATACTGGAGTGTCTATTTTTACTTTTCCCTGCTGTCTTCCAGATTTTGTCTTCTATCTTCTGGAAAAGCTGCATTCTCTCGTGAAGCTTATAAAGAGTATGCCTATTGTAAGTGGAGTGCGAGATTTAGCGTCACCCATAATCCCCTATTACCCATTACCCCAACCCCATTGTTTATGCCCCATGTTTATTTGTAACTCTATATTTATTCTTCATCCAGAATTGAACAGCAATCAGGAGATGCAAATGATTCGTAAATTTCAAGCAGGTGACATCATTTATGTAAAAAATGAAGACAAGCATACCTTTGATGTCTGTAAAATTTTAAAGATTGACCATTGGTCAGAGACGTTAGATACCTGGCATATTCTTTGGTATGAACCTCTTTCCCATCCCCCAACAGTTAATGATGTCCAAAATTTAACTATTCAGGGATTACATGCTCCTGTTGTTAGTTTTGCTGAACGAGCAGTATTTATTACTAATATGCCCGTTACCGGGGAAGAACTAGACGGATATTATACGTATCTCAAAATGACCAATTTCCGCAAATATCTGGAAGAAACTAGCCAAGAACTCAATAGTGTTATTCAACAAGCTACTGAAGCTTATAAACGGGGTTATAATTTAAAAGCCCAGGGAAAGTTAGCAGCGGCAATTGCTGCCTATACAGAAGCAATAGAGATTTTTCCATTTTTATATGAAGTTCTGGATAATCGAGGCTTTATTTACATGGAATTAAGCCAATATCAACAAGCAATTTATGATTTTATGGCATCTCTAGAAATTAATCCAGCGGCATTTGTAGCGACATTTTCTATTGGAGAATGTTATTATCACCTGCAAGATTTTACTCTAGCAGAAAAGTTTTTTCAGGAAGCTGCTGCGCTGGAGCCAGAAAATCCTTTTGCGTCGGAATGGCTGAAGAAGACTCGACAAGCAGCAAAAAAATAACATAGGTAATGGGGAATGGGTAATAGGTAATAGACCCATTCCCTATTTCGGTTCTTCAGCCTTTGTAGCGCATCCTAGGTCTGTGAACCCCACAGATAGCTTATCCGTTACATCCGTTACCTATCCGCTGCCACATCCGCTGCCACATCCGTTACTGTTAAATTAATATGTGGCTGTTGTTTCTTGTTCGCGCACTTGTTCACAGACAACAGGTTTCCCTTGCACTGTGAAAACTGAGCAGTGAGCATGATGCAAGACGTAATTGCTGACGCTACCGAGGAATAACTCGCTGAAACCGCTGCGACCACGACGACCGACGATAATCACCTCAGCCCCCCAATTGCGCGCAAAATCACAAATTGTCCGTCCTGGATCGCCAAAGCTTTGGGTATATTCTACCTTCACACCAGATGCGATCGCATCTTTAGCTAGCAGTGCTAATAATTCTTCCCCCTCTTTTTTCAGTCCTTCCCACTGCTGCACGTAAGTATTCAATGCTTCACTGTGTAAGCTGGGGTAAACACCAGCCGGTTCAATAAATACTGGGTTGACATATTGCTCGTCGAAGGGAGATAGCACGTGCAATAACATTAGGTGTCCGTCAATTTTTTCTGCCAAAGCTAGGGCTTCATCGAACACGTGTTGACCAATTTCTGAACTATCTATAGCCACCAAAATTTTGTGAAACATAGTTAATAGTCCTTAATGTATTTGTCATTAGTCCCAGGACAGTCAAGCTGGGATGTGGGATAGAAGATGAAGTGATTATTCTTGTGGTACTTAAATTTTAAATTTATTTTCCTTGTAAAAATAGTTTCTGAAACCTTTCTTTAAACACAAGATGAACACTAGTACAGGAACGGTGTATGTTACCTTATCATTTTGTTGCTGACAACTAAAAAATACTCTTATGCGACTTGCAGCAGTCTCACTTCAGTATGACTTTTTACCACGATTTTACAAAATGGCAAGCATTAACATGCTTTCCAACATGATGGTGCCCTTAGCGGGTATTGTTGACATTGCCTTTTTGGGACATTTAGCAGATATCCGCCATCTAGCAGGTGTCATTCTCGCTACTATACTGTTTGACTACCTTTACCGGGTGTTGAAATTTTTGCGCTCTAGTGTGAACGCTCTGACTGCACAAGCCGTGGGTATGGATGACCACAAATCTATATTATTAGTCGGGATACGGAGTGCTGTCATTGCTCTGGGACTGGGATTAGTCATCTTGTTGTTGCAATACCCAATTCAAAAGCTGGGGTTCTGGATTTTAAGCGGCTCTCCAGAAATTGAAAGTTCTGGAGTTGACTATTTCTATGCTAGAATTTGGGCTGCTCCGGCGGTGTTGCTGAATTTTGTGTTGATTGGTTGGTTTACGGGGCGAGAAATGAATAGTCTGGTGTTGCTGATGTCTCTAATTGGCAATGGTTCTAATGTCTTGCTGGACTATTTGATGATTACCAAGTGGGGATGGGAAAGCATGGGTGCGGGATTGGCTACAGCTGTTAGTCAGTATTTGGCATTATTTACTGGCTTGGTGGGAGTCTGCTTCAGCATTCAATGGGCAAAATTAGCAGCCGTTTTACAAGAGGTTTTTGATTGGGTGGCGCTAAAAGAAACTGTTGTTCTCAAAACTAATATTCTGGTGAGATTTTTAGTATTGATTTCTACTTATGCCATCTTTACAAATTTGAGCGCCACAATGGGAACAATTACCTTGGCAGAAAACGGTTTGCTGTTGCAAATAGCTCTGTTGAGCCAATTTACCATTCAAGGGGTAGGGATGACAACCCAAACCTTGACTGGCAATTTTCAGGGGAAAGGTACAACAGAGAAGATGATGCCATTGTTGAGTATTTCTATTATTACCAGTTTATTTATTGCCCTAGGTTTTGCCATCGTGTCTGTGATTTTCCCAGATACAGTATTTGGAGTATTGACCAATCATGCAGAGGTGAACGAACACATTAGTAGTTATGCAATTTGGCTACTACCTCTGTTGGGATTAACGGCGATCGCTTTCATGTTAGAAGGATACTTTATTGGCTTAAAAGCAGGTGCAATCATTCGTAATGCTGTGCTTTTAGCCTTTGTTATCGGTTTTATCCCCCTAGCTGCAACAGCATGGTATCTCCACAATAATCACCTGTTATGGATGGCGCTGGTTTCTTATATGACCATCATGATTGTCGCGCTAGGTTTACAATTACCGAAAACGCTGGGTAGCAAAACTCTAGCAAACCAAGAGTTACTACCTAATTAAAAGGGAACAGGGAACAGAAAATATCCGTAGGGGAGGCAAAAAGCGGTGTGGATGTTCCTCCCGCTTTATTGCCGTTGTGTTACCTGAGAGTACGGCACCAAACCCTTGATAATGGTGCGTTACGGATTGCATCCTAACGCACCCTACAATACCTAATTTTGTTCAAAAATCAAATAGGATTCCTAGATACTACCCAAATATTAAAAAGTCCATAGCAAATGTAGGGGTGGGGAAACCCCACTGGTGGAGTACGGGCAAGGCAATGCCTTGCCCCTACGGAATCAGGAAGACAAGGACTTTTCAACTTCTGCTATTTCTAGCATCGTCTTGAGTACGGAGTCTGGGTTAAGACTGATGGAGTTGATACCTTCTTCCACTAGGAAGCGAGCAAATTCTGGATAGTCGCTGGGTGCTTGACCGCAAATACCGATTTTGCGATTGTATTGTTTAGCAGTTGCGATCGCACTCTTCACCATCCGGATTACTGCTTCGTTGCGTTCGTCAAATAGGTGCGCTACCAATGCTGAATCCCGATCCAACCCTAGGGTTAACTGTGTCAAGTCGTTGGAACCAATGGAGAAGCCGTCAAAGACTTTGCTAAACTCATCTGCTAGCTGGACGTTGCTGGGTAACTCGCACATCACGTAGACTTGCAAGCCGTTTTCACCCCGGACTAATCCATATTTTGCCATTTCAGCCAGGACGCGCCGACCTTCTTGGGGTGTGCGACAGAAGGGAATCATCAGAATGATGTTAGTTAATCCCATGTCATCCCGTACCCGCTTCATCGCTTGACATTCCAGAGCGAAGCCTTCGCTGTAGCGCTCGTCGTAGTAACGAGAAGCACCACGCCAGCCAATCATCGGGTTTTCTTCTGAGGGTTCAAACTGTCTGCCACCCAAGAGGTTTGCGTATTCGTTGCTCTTGAAGTCAGACATGCGGACAATTACTGATTTGGGGTAAAAAGCCGCACCGATAGTTCCGATACCATGCGCCAGTTGGTCGATGAAGAATTCGGCTTTATCTGTGTACTGGGCGGTTAACTCGGCAATCTTGTACTTAGCAAGCTCATCTTCTAGTTCGTCAAAGTGCAGCAATGCTAAGGGGTGAGCTTTGATGTGGTTAGCGATGATAAATTCCATCCGAGCTAACCCTACACCATCGTTGGGGATGGAACTGAAGCCGAAAGCTTCTTCGGGGTTGCCCACATTCATCATGACTTGAGTGCGGGTGCGGGGGATGTTATCTAGGGGCACTTCTTTGATTTCGTATTTCAAGAGTCCCTTGTAGATTTTTCCGGTTTCACCTTCCGCACAGCAGATGGTGATATCATCACCGGACTTAATAACTGTAGTTGCATTACCGCAACCCACAATGGCTGGAATTCCCATTTCTCTAGCGATAATCGCTGCGTGACAGGTGCGTCCACCTTGGTTAGTGACTATAGCGCTAGCCTTTTTCATGATTGGTTCCCAATCCGGGTCGGTACGGTTTGTCACCAGCACTTCACCAGCTTGGAATTGGTGGATATTATGCACGTCGAGGATGACTCTAGCTTTACCTTGACCAATCATTTCCCCGACGGCACGACCTGTAACCACCACGTCGCCTTTTTCTTGGAGTTGGTAGTTTTTCAGGACGTTTTGCACCTTCTGGGATTGCACCGTTTCCGGACGTGCTTGGACGATAAACAATTCCCCTGAGATACCGTCTTTTGCCCACTCAATATCCATTGGACTGGGGGTACCGCGTACTTGGGAATAGTGGTCTTCAATGATGCAAGCCCAATTTGCTAGTTGTAAAATTTCGTCGTCATTGAGGGCAAATTCCTGGCGTTCACTGACGGGTACGGGGACGTTTTTGGTCAGTTTAGAACCGCCTAAGTCGTACACCATCTTGATTTCTTTGGTGCCCAGGCGTTTTTCTAGAATTGGGCGGAAGCCAGCTTTTAGGGTTGGTTTGAATACCAAGTATTCATCCGGGTTAACTGCACCTTGCACCACGTTTTCACCCAAACCATAGGCAGCGGTAATCAGTGCGGCATCTTTGAAGCCTGTCTCTGTATCGATAGAGAACATCACACCAGAAGATGCCATATCAGAGCGCACCATTTTTTGCACCCCTACCGACAAGGCAATATTGAAGTGGTCAAAGCCTTTGATTTGGCGGTAGGAGATAGCACGGTCGGTAAAAATTGAAGCAAAGCATCTATGACAGGCATCCAGAACACCGCGCAAACCGTGGACGTTGAGGTAGGTTTCTTGTTGTCCAGCAAAGCTTGCGTCTGGTAAGTCTTCAGCGGTAGCGCTAGAGCGCACTGCTACATCGGTGTCTGTACCATATTCTTCGCAAAGTTTGGTATAAGCTTCCGCAATTGCATCCTGTAGTTCTTGCGGGAACGGTGTTTGCAGCATCAAAGAACGAGCTTGTTTGCCCCTTTGACGCAAGTTGTTAACATCTTCCACATCTAAGTCGGCAAAAATTGCTCTTAGTTTCGCTTCTAACTCTGCCTTCTCAATGAAATAGCGGTAAGCAAAGGCAGTAGTAGCAAATCCATCGGGAACTTTGACGCCTTTGGGATCTAGCTCTTGAATCATTTCTCCCAAAGAAGCGTTTTTCCCACCAACTAAAGGAATATCTACAATCCCCACTTCCCGAAAAGGCAACACCAAAGCTTGCTCTCTAGAGACATCGGTAGCAGTTGTGCCATTTACAAATGATTTGACCATAACGTGCTTCCTTATGTTGCATTTGAAGATAGATGCGGGTAGTTGATATGCAACCTGATGCCCACACCTTTGGTTATAGTCAGAGAATTTGAGGAAATTGTGAGGATAGAAAATTACTAATTGCTGATTACTAATCGCTGATTTTGTATTTTCAGGTTTTTCATATCTAGCAAATGTAGAGTGGGCAAACTTTTGCCCACCGTACTGCTGACACTATCAGGAAGGTGGGGTGGGGAAATGGTGGGGTGGGGAAACCCCACCCCTACAACGCTGATTAAATCAAAAATTTAAAAAATCGCCTTCTTCTTCACAAGTTCCTCATATTTAATATCTATTGTTTATAACAGAGGTAGTCTATGTCAATTTTTGACTCACGTAATATCCAGAGGTTAGATGTAACTTTTGGACAATATCAATATTTATTACTGATTCAGGACTGCTGTAGCTGCCGCTATTTTCCCAATTTAAAAAATCGACTTCTCTGATGAGAGGGTTAAAAAATCATGAATAACTGTCCTTGCTGTGACCATCCGCTATTGCGGCATATATGCGGACATGAAGTATACTGGTTTTGCCGTAGCTGCTGGCAATCCATGCCAGTTATGAAGGAAGACAAGAATAGTTTATCTCAAAACAAATTCTGGGAAAATTTACTGTACAGTCCACACTTAACCGTCAATCGTCAAAAAGCAACAGTCCTGCGTTAATAGTCTCCAATAAACAGTCCACGGTCAGCACGGCAGCAATGCTAAGGTTGTTCGTACAGACTTAAAGTGCAAACCCGTTGCAACATTTTCTTGCTAGCAACACTGTCAGCTTTAACTAGAAAGTATTGCGGCCAATAGTCTATTAGTGAAGTGAAGGTTTTCCAGCTTGGATTATCAGCCAAGTTTCCACCGTTGCAGGATTTGGTGTAGGCGTTTCTTTTTCTCCCCCCAATGCTGTAGTCAAATACCACAACTCTTATCTTTGGTAAGTTATCATAGTGTCCATCTTCATTATTAAGAGTATCGTCAACTAACATCATCTCAAACTTAATGCTTGTTTCGTTTAACTTCAATCTTTCACCACTATTGGTTGTACCAAAGTCAACCCACCGTTCTGGGATTGATTGAGCAAGAACAGGTGTGGATAAGAGAGACCCAGAAGCGATCGCGATGGCTGCTGCAGATTTGATTAGTTGCATATTGGGATTTGGGATTTTAGATTGACACCATGTCTGTTGGTGTCGTCTGCTGTCAGCTATAGGCAGTATAACTGAAGATTTTGACTTATGATGCCTACATTTGTTCCCCAGTTTTAACAGTATTTAAAACAGCAATTGCTGCTGAAATCGTTGAAATTACCATCGAAAGTCCAAAACTTAAAATCGCTGTGATTTACAGTCTCACATTAGACAAATTAGTAATCTGACACTATTACCCTTGAGGGTACTTTTTGCTATTGATAAATGGCAGAAACATATTCTATGGGGATGCATCATCTATAATGGCGACTTATCCGAAAATCCACAACTTGCTCTTGTAGACTAACTACAATCCAATGACATCCAAGCAATAGCTCGCCTAAAATAGAGCAAATTTACCTAGAAAAATCCGAGAAGAATGTTTAAAAAACTCTTAGCCAGCGTTGGTATTGGTGCAGCAAAAGTTGATACACGCCTTTTCTATAACTCGGTGGTTCCCGGTGAGGTATTAGAAGGGGAAGTCTACATTACTGGTGGAGATGCAGCCCAGGATATTGATGATATTTATTTGAAACTTGTCACCGAATACAAACGGGAAGTGGATGATTCTACCGTCCATGAAGAGTGCGTGATGCTGAAATACCGCTTGTTGGAAAAGTTTACCATCCAGCCGAAACAGGAAATTGTCGTCCCCTTTTCCCTAGAACTTCCCTACGAAATGCCACTGACAATCGGCGGTACACCAGTATACATCCGCACTGGGTTAGATATTAAAGTTGCTATTAATCCCAGAGATAGGGATGCGCTGGAAGTTCATCCCCATCCTCTGATGGAAGGGGTGATAGTAGCACTGGAAAATCTCGGTTTTCACTTGCATAAAATTGATTGCGAATACGCTCCTGGGTTTAATGGAATTTATCCCTTTGTGCAAGAGTTGGAGTTTCATCCCACAGGGGAGTACAGCCGCTATTTGGATGAATTGGAAATTATTTTCTGCTTGCGTCCAGAGGGATTGAAGGTATTGCTAGAAATCGATAAACGGGCACGCGGTTTAGGTGGTTGGTTACAAGAAGCTTTTGATGTGGATGAGCGCTATGTGACCTTTTATGTGACACAATCCGATTTAGAGATGACTGATTTGGAAGCTTTAATTGATGACACAATTAAAAGTCATTTGTGAAGCTTTCTTGGTGATAAATACTGATATTCTCGGAGGGTAACAGTATCATGGAAAACTCTGATTTTACGGGCACTTTGCAGTGGACATCGGAAGCGAAGACAAAGCTGAAGAAGATTCCCTTTTTTGTCCGTTCTCAAGCGAAAGCTCGGATTGAGCAATTGACTCGTGAAGCTGGGGAAGAAGTTGTAACGGGAGATTTCGTGGAACAGGCTAGATTAGAGTTTGGGCAGTAAGGGATAATTAATAGACCTCTTGCAAAATATTTTTGGTTTCGCGTCAAGACGTTGCATATGCAAAGAAAAACGCCAAAACACTAATTTTTGCAAGAGGTTTAATATTCGTGGTTCTAAGTAACAGGAGGTCATACTTATGACAGTCGCCATGAACCGTGCTGATAGGGTGGTGTTACATAATATCACATGGGAACAATTTGAAAATCTTCTCAAAGATTTGGGAGAGAAACGAGCAGCACGAGTAGCTTATTTTGAGGGTACTTTGGAAATTATGACGCCTTTGCCAGAACATGAATATTACAAGGAAGTTATTGGTGTTGCTGTACAGGATATTGCTGAAGAATTAGAACTGAATTATGAAAGCTACGGTTCTACTACTTGGAAGCGTGAAAGACGTAAAGCGGGGTTAGAACCAGATAACTGCTTTTATTTCCAAAATGAAGCTGCGATCAGAGGTAGATTGGATTTTGATTTAAATCAAGATCCACCACCAGATTTAGCATTAGAAATTGATATTACCAATAAATCATTAAATCGCTTCCCGATTTATGCGCGGTTGGGAGTCCCAGAATTGTGGTGTTATGACAATGGGGAGTTAAAAATTTATCATTTGCAAGATGGGGAATATGTAGAGGGTGAAAGGAGTCTCGTGTTTCATAATTTACCTATTCAAGAACTACCGCAGGTGATTGAGGAACATCGCAGTGCTGGAAGATTAGCGGTGAGACGTGCTGTGCGGGAGTGGGTAAGGGAACGGAGAAGTTGACAGGTAATGGGTAGCTATATAAAAGATACTTTTTATGTCATAGTGCAATTACTGGGATAAATGCTTAGATATTTGTTAAAATGAATATCTCAGTGAATTGGTTACTATTAAAGAATTTTTAGATAGTTGGAAGCCAGTCCACATAGTTAGATAGATTGGTAGAGTGGGTTAGGCTTTGCTGTAACCCACTTTACTTTGCTTACTATACAAAATGTAAATAATCCATCAAAATTCATATATGAACATACTCTACCGCCTACAAGGGGTGGAATTTGAATGGAACGAAAACAAAGCAAAAAGCAACATTGAAAAACATGGTGTTACATTTGAAGAAGCAGCAGAAGTTTTCTTTGACCCTTTCTACCAAACAGGCGATGCTACCGCTAATGATGAACAGCGTGATTTCATTCTGGGGTATTCTCTGTCTCAACGCCTATTACTTGTAGTTTACATTGAACGTGATAAGCGATCGCGCATAATTTCCGCCCGTCTAGCTACTCGTACTGAACGAAAACTCTATGAACAATCCTGAAGAAGTTCAACTCAATTTAAAACCGCGTCCCTCAGAAACAGTATCGATAAACATCCCAACCGATACATTACAATCAATCAAAAAAGTAGCAGCCAGTCGAGATATGTCAGATGAAGCCCTAATTAAGTTTTATATCGGTCAGGGTTTGCGCCAAGATTTAGCTAAAATATTTTCTGAGCGCATACTGGAATCAACCGCTCAAGTTCTAGCCAAACACATCAAATCAGAAGAAGAAATTTTAACCATTATTCAACAAATCCAAGCCGAAACAACTCGTAGCATCAGCTAAATGAGTGCATGAAACTACCTTAACGCACCCTACACTCATTTTGAATTTTGAAATTTTATTTTCAATTATTACTTCTCACCCTCCCACATTCATCGCTGCCATAAATGCCTTCTGACTGACCTCTTTATAAACCGTATCCAAATACTTCATCACCACATCAGCGACTGGTGATTCTGTAGAATTTCCCTCTTCTTTTGCTAAAGGAATTGCACCTAAAGTATCTAAAACTGTCTCGCTACTCGACGGAGCAATTACCACCAAAGAAGACTCTAACGGCTCATTATATCGCCAAAAAGTGTCAATATTTACAGTTTTTTTCTTTGTCGGTACTTCTGTTTTTAGAGACGCTTCATGAACCGTCTCGACATTATTTGATGTTTCTATATTTTTCTGACTGCGTAATTGACGTAAATCGTTAAGAATTTCGTCTTTACTGCGTCCCCGCAATTGAAATAGTACAAATGGGTCTTCACTAAACCTATCGGCTAATTGATAATAAATTGCACCGATATGTTTGCAGGGATTTGCTTTATCGGGACAAGAACATCTGCTGTGGACATCGGATAAGGTAAAAGGGAATAAAGAAAGTCCGTTAGATGTGAAGACTTCTTCAATATTTTGTGGCATTTCTCCTGACAATAATTTAGCAGCAAAAATTGCTCTTTTGGCGAGAGTTTCTATTAGATAACCCCATTCTTCATCACTAAAGGAGTCAAGGGAAAGAGTGACTTTATAGGGTTCAACTTCGCTACCTTGGACTCTAGCAAATACTTTGGCACCTTGAAATTCAATGCTGAGGACGTTTCCTTGTCGAGCGTAGTTTCTAGCACGTTCTAGCCGCTTTTTGAAGCGATAGGAATCGAGTAAGTCTAGCCATCTTTGTGACCACCATTCGCGGTTTGCTTGTAGAGTATATGTTGTCATAAATTTTGTGATTATTTGGAGATTTGTAGGGTGCGTTAGCGAAGCGTAACGCACCGTTAGATGAACCACGAAGAACCGAAATAATGAGAAATGAAGAATTATTCTTCATCTTCTTCAATTACTGCATTGCGGTCAAGAATTAGTAAATTCCGCAATTGGTCTGTATCTAGTTCCGTTAACCAATTTTCACCCGCACCTACGACTTGTTCCGCGAGTTGTTTTTTGCTTTCTATCATATCGTGAATTTTCTCTTCTAATGTACCTGTAGAAATGAATTTATGTACTTGTACATTGCGGGTTTGTCCGATACGAAATACCCGGTCTGTTGCTTGATTTTCTACTGCAGGGTTCCACCATCTATCAAAGTGGAAAACGTGATTTGCACGAGTTAAATTAAGTCCAACTCCGCCTGCTTTTAGGGATAAAATCATGATAGGTGGTCCTTGGGGGTCATGTTGAAAGCGGTCTATCATTTCTTCCCGTTGTTTTTTGGAAGTACTACCATATAAAAACAGGGTTTCTCTTGCTAATTTTTGTTCCAGATAGGGTTGCAGTAGTTTACCCCATTCGGCAAATTGAGTGAATATTAAAGCCCTATCTCCCTCGGATATTAATTCTTCCAACATTTCTTGCAAGCGCAATAACTTACCCGATTGACGGGGTTCTATAATGGTGGCTTGCTTTAAGTATTGTCCGGGGTGATTGCAGATTTGTTTCAGCTTTGTAAGTAAAGCTAAAATCATGCCTTTGCGTTGGATTCCATCAGCAGATTCTATTTCTGCTAAGGATTCATCAACGGTTTTTTGATAAAGCTTCCCTTGTTCGCTACTTAAACCACAAAATACGTTCATTTCCTGCTTTTCTGGCAAGTCTTGAATGATGTCGCGGTCGGTTTTCAAGCGACGCAAAATAAAAGGCTGAACTAGTCCTCTTAATGTTTGTAAGGATGCTGTATCACCGTATTTTTCAATCGGGATAGCGAAGCGGCGTTGAAAGAATTGTTTATTGCCTAAATATCCGGGGTTGAGAAAGTCTAAAATAGACCACAATTCTTGCAGTCTATTTTCTACTGGTGTACCTGTTAAGGCAATACGAAATTCTGCTTCTAATTGTCGCACGGCTTGGGCTTGTTTGGTTTCAGCATTCTTCACATTTTGGGCTTCATCTAATACTATCCCCTGCCAATTCACGCTTTGCAATGATTTTAAATCGCGGTGAATTAGAGCATAACTGGTAATGACTATATTATGCTTGTTCGCTGCTTCGATAAATGCCTTACCTTTGGGGCGTTTGTCACCGTGATATTGGAAAACTTTCAGATGGGAACCGCTAAATTTTTTGACTTCTCTTTCCCAGTTTCCTAATACTGATGTCGGACATACTACTAACGTCGGCTTTTCTAATGCATCTTGTTCTTTAAGGTGTAACAAAAAACCGATTAGCTGCGGGGTTTTCCCTAGTCCCATGTCGTCCGCGAGACAGGCACCCAAGCCCCAACGCTCCAGAAATGCCAGCCAAGCCACCCCTCGCTGCTGATAGGGACGCAATTCTCCTTGGAAACTATCCGGTGTGGGAAAGGGTTCCAGGGCTTTGTTATTCGTCAGAGTAGTTATCAATTCCTGCAACGCCCCAGAGGCTTCAAAACTAACTACTGGTAATTTTTCTATCGTTTGAGTATCACCACTACTGAGACGTAAAGCATCTTCTAATGACAGCGACATTTGGTCTTTACGGGAGGTGAAGAAATTTTGCGCTACTTTAATATCCTGGGGACGCAACTCTACCCACTCGTTGTTAATCTCCACGAGGGGACTATTCAACGCCACAAGTCTATCAAATTCGGCTTTGCTAAGGGTTT
Organism: Nostocaceae cyanobacterium; assembly: GCA_035285345.1. GTDB lineage: Bacteria > Cyanobacteriota > Cyanobacteriia > Cyanobacteriales > Nostocaceae > JAYKJH01. The sequence continues at coordinate 50,947 of JAYKJH010000242.1, forward strand.
GTCCGCCAATTGCTAATTCCCACTGGAAATTCAGCAAACTCTGCAAACCTAGGCGTCCTTGCTGTTTATTGGGCGTTTTGGCGGTGATTTTCAAGCCGAGACGGTTCGCCAAGTCACTCCGCCCTGCTAAGGTGGGAGGTAAAATAACCCCTAAACCGCTATCTTCAAACCGCCACACCACCGCTTTGATAAACTCATAGGCTTGGACGGGGGTGAGGGTGCAAGATGTGGGATATTCGCTGTCTAAGCTGGATGCAATGGGTGGATAAAGCCGGGAAGCTAACCCCAAACCTCGTAAAAAAGTCTCTTGCGGCTGCTCAATGGTGCGATCGCCCCATGTCAAGCTTTCCACAGGATGCTGCCAAATTGTTGGCGCATCCAGCAAAAAGTTAGCATCATCCGCCGCTTGCAGGAAGTAAGCTAAAGTCCATTCCCCTTCCCCATCGCTGGGAGGACGCAACTCAAAACAACTGTGAAACCGCCGTCCAGTTCCCAGTTCATATTGCAGCGGTGTAGTCCAAGCATTCAACGCCGCCTGTAATCTTTCTGCTGCCACAGGTTCGGCTTTCACTGTTCCCGATGCACTCACCAAAGCCTGCAACCATTCCCGCACAGGGGATTGCAGTGTAGCTAATAAACGGGGTTCCAGTATCGGTTGCGAACCGACCATTGTCCGTATTTGGGCATCTATCATGCTGTTGAGAAAGTCCAGCAACAATTCTTGAGGTTCTAGGGGTAAATCTACATGCAGCGAAGAGTGATTACTTTCCCCATTCCCCATTTGATACATCCGACACCCCAAGGGCATCATCTGAGAGAATTTCGACCATCGGGTTTGGTCTACAGAACTATCTAACAGTGCCCTCCAGCTAGCAACCCCATTACTATCTTCAGATTGATTTTGAAGTATCGGTAAAAACTTGCACCTGGCAATTAAATCCAGACTCCAGCGAGCAATTTGCGACCAAAAGCGCAAATCTCCATCCAAAAAGCTATTCCCTTCTTCCGCACCTAGGGGTAGAGAAGCCAAGAATTTCATCGCTTCTAGGGGTTGTAAACAGAACCCCTCGACACGCCAAGGTTGTAAGAAATAGGATGCCCTTTCTGCTTCGGAAACTACCGTTCCCGAATGTAGCGGATGTATCTGCGTTTCTCCGGAGTCAGCGCTGTTGGCAATCAAACTAGGTAGGGCAAGGATTTGAGTGTGGGATGGTAGTGGTAAATTGGCTTCGGTGGTAGCTTTGCGCTTCCCTCGGCTGCTGGGGACTTTTGTTACTTGTGGTTGGGGGGTAGAATTGAAAATTCCCCAATTCCGGCTCAGCAACCACTCCTGCAATTCCTGGGGTGTCATCGCTAAAGGATGGTTTAGCACCTCTGCTGTATCCCCAGACTGGGAGGAGCTTAACAAAGAACGCCACGTTTCTCCCCAAATAAATAAACACCCACCCTGATTTTTTAGTAACCAACTACCATGTAAAATTGCCATTTGACAGCTACTCAGATTAACGCCAAAATAAACTTTATATCTTTGATTAGTTTTAGCTTAATTAAATTAAACTACGGCTTGGTGAAGATTAATATCATTCCTGTTTAGTTGAAAACAAATTTAAATTTCAATTAAGTAAAAAAACTCATAACTATACTTTACTAAAAATGCAGCTTCCGCTTCAGAAAATATTAAGAAATGGCATGACAGTTGAACTCGATTATATGTATCCGCAAGAAGAGGAGGTTGTGAGGTCTTTACTAAATATTGCAATTAGCGAGGGGAAAACTTATCCTCAAAATCATCCCCTATCCGGTGGAGAATTTGCTGCCTACTGGCTGCCCGGTGATTCCTTCGTAGTCAGGAAAGCGGGAGACTGCGATCAACACAAGCCAGCAGGAGTCTTAGGAGCATTTTATATCAAGCCTAACTTTCCAGGTAGGTGTAGCCATATATGTAACGCTGGTTTTATTGTACAACCAGAGATGCGCGGTGAAGGAATCGGCAGATTTATGGGAGAATCAATGTTAGAGATTGCCGCCGCCCTAGGCTACGAGGCAGTAATGTTCAACCTGGTGTTTGCAACTAATATACCCTCGATTAGATTATGGCAATCTTTGGGATTTCAAACCATAGGGCGAATTGAGCAAGCGGCGAAGCTAACTAATACTGAAGCAGTAGACGCGCTGATCATGTATCGTGGTTTAAAGTAAAAGTCATCTGATACAACGTCGTATCAGTTACGTCACCAACAGTGCATAAATGTTAGGATCGCCACAGAGAAAGAATAGCGAAAAAGAAGGACAAAGAACTGAATGGCAGAATTTGATAAGTCAATATCCTTTGATGGTAGGGATATTCGACTGAAGGTTGGCTTGCTAGCTCCCCAGGCTGGCGGGTCAGTTTTGATACAATCTGGGGATACAGCAGTTTTAGTAACCGCTACACGCTCAGCAGCCAGAGAAGGCATTGATTTTCTTCCCCTGACCGTAGACTACGAAGAAAGATTGTATGCGGCAGGGAGGATACCAGGGGGGTTTTTGCGCCGGGAAGGACGTCCACCAGAAAGAGCAATTCTCACCAGCCGGTTAATTGACCGTCCGCTGCGTCCTCTATTCCCTTCCTGGTTGCGGGATGACTTGCAAATTGTGGCGATGACTCTGAGTATGGATGAGTTAGTCCCACCAGATGTATTAGCAGTCACAGGTGCTTCCATCGCCACACTGTTAGCAAAGATTCCCTTTAACGGACCAATGGCAGCCGTGCGCGTCGGCTTGGTAGGAGATGATTTTATTATCAACCCCACCTACGCCGAAGTCGAAGCGGGTGAGTTGGATTTAGTCGTCGCCGGTTCACCCGATGGTGTCATTATGGTGGAAGCAGGCGCAAATCAATTGTCAGAGCAAGATATTATTGAGGCAATTGATTTTGGCTATGAAGCCGTGCGGGATTTAATCCAAGCCCAGTATGAATTAATGTCCCAATTGGGTCTGGAAATTGTTCAAGAAACACCTCCAGAAGTAGACCCCACACTGGAGAATTTTATCCGCGATCGCGCCACCGCCCAAATTAAACAAATCCTCTCCCAGTTTGACCTGACTAAAACCGAACGGGATGCTCAACTGGATACAGTCAAAGACGCCATTGCTACAGAAATTGAGCAAATGTCAGAGTCAGACCCAATTAGTTTGGCTACCGCCGCCGATGGTAAAGCTCTGGACAATACTTTTAAAGACATTACCAAAAAACTGATGCGGCGGCAAATCGTCGAGGATGGTGTCCGCGTCGATGGACGGAAGCTAGATGAAGTCCGACCAGTTTCTTGTCAAGTTAATCTCCTACCAAAGCGGGTTCACGGTAGCGGGTTATTTAACCGAGGACTGACCCAGGTATTATCCGCTTGTACCCTAGGTACACCGGGAGACGCGCAATCATTAACCGATGACCTGCAACAGGATCAAGAAAAGCGCTACCTGCACCATTACAACTTCCCACCTTTCTCCGTAGGGGAAACCAAGCCCTTACGGGCACCGGGACGCCGGGAAATCGGTCACGGAGCGCTGGCGGAACGGGCAATGTTACCAGTATTACCACCCAAACAGGAGTTTCCCTACGTAATTCGCGTCGTGTCTGAGGTACTATCCTCCAATGGTTCCACCTCTATGGGTTCCGTGTGCGGTTCCACCCTGGCATTAATGGATGCTGGTGTACCCCTGACTAAACCCGTCAGTGGTGCGGCAATGGGCTTGATTAGAGAAGGCGATGAAGTGCGCGTTTTAACAGACATCCAGGGCATTGAAGACTTCCTAGGCGATATGGACTTCAAAGTAGCCGGTACCGATACCGGCATTACCGCCTTGCAAATGGACATGAAAATAACTGGTCTATCCATAGACATTATCGCCAAAGCCGTTGACCAGGCAAAGACTGCACGGTTGCACATTCTAGAAAAAATGCTTGCCACCATTGACCAACCGCGCGGCGAAATGTCACCCTTTGCCCCACGCTTGCTGACCATTAAGATAGACCCAGAGATGATTGGTCTGGTAATTGGTCCTGGTGGTAAGACAATTAAGGGGATTACTGAAGAAACGGGAGCCAAAATTGACATTGAGGATGATGGCACTGTCACCATTTCCGCTATTGATGAAAACAAGGCACGGAAAGCACGCAGTATCGTTCAAGGTATGACCCGCAAGTTGAACGAAGGGGATGTTTACGTAGGTCGAGTAACTCGAATTATACCTATTGGTGCCTTTGTGGAATTCCTCCCCGGTAAGGAAGGGATGATTCACATTTCCCAATTAGCCGACTACCGTGTTGGTAAAGTTGAGGATGAAGTCGCTGTTGGTGATGAAGTAATTGTCAAAGTTCGAGAAATTGACAGCAAGGGAAGGATTAATCTCACCCGCTTGGGAATTCATCCCGATCAAGCAGCAGCAGCACGAGAAGCGGCAGTAAATTCCTGATAATGGGATTTTAGATTTAGGTTCTCCCGACCCAATAGAAGTCGGGAGATTGGGTAAACAAATGACCCCTAGAAATTAATCTCTGCCCTGACTAAATCAGCACTGCGATGGAGGCGGAATCCAACTTTTTTAGATACTTTCTGCATAGGCAAATTATCAGGTAAAATCTCAGCAGTTATTCGCTTGATATTTTCATCCTGACCAATTTGAATCAACCGTCGCAGTAGTTCAGTACCCAATCCTTGCCGCTGATAGGGGTCGCTGACCATCATCGAGAATTCTGCCTCGTCAAAACCATGTAATTTACTTAAGCGACCAATTGCTAAAATTTCATGGTTTCCAGTTTCGGGATTTTTATAGTCAGCAACCAGTGCCATTTCTCGGTCGTAGTCGATAAAGCACAGCCGCATCAGCCGTTCGTGAGCGATGCGTTGGCTGAGTTTCATCAAATGGAAGTAGCGAAAATAGACGCTTTGCTCCGATAGAGTGGTGTGGAACTTCACCGCTAATGGCTCATCTTCTGGAGCAATGGGACGAATGGTAACTTCTGTGCCATCTTTCATCATCCAAGATGTCACGTATTGCGTAGGATAGGGACGAATTGCGAGTTTGGGTAGTTGCTCTTCCTTGACATCTAATTCGTGGAGAACGATACGCGCATCAAGCGCGATTAGTCTCTCAGATGAAGCATGTAAGGGGTTAATATCAATCTCTTTTATCCAGCGCTGTTCCACAACTAGCTGGCTAAACCGCACCATCAGTTGCTCTAGAGCGGCAAGATCCACGGCTTTTCTCCCCCGGACGCCTTGGAGAGCCTTGTAGATATGGGTTTGTTCCATCATCCGTCGCGCTAGGGTAGTATTCAGGGGGGGGAGTGCGATCGCCCGGTCTTGGAAGACTTCCACTAATTGTCCACCCATCCCAAATAGCAGCACCGGACCAAATTGGGGGTCTAGACTACTACCGATAATTAGTTCATAACCGTTGTGCAAGTCTATCATCGGCTGTACCGTCACACCCAGGAAGTGTTCGACGCCGACTTTTTCGGACACAGAAGTTTCAATGGCGTGATAAGCTAAGCGGACAGCCTCAGCATCCATGAGATTTAACTGCACACCCCCCACATCTGTCTTATGGGTGATGGTTTTGGACAGCAGTTTCAGGACGACGGGATAACCCAAAGAATCTGCCAGTTCGACGGCTCGATCAACACTACTAGCAACGCAGGCTTTCACTGTCGGAATCCCGTAAGCTTCTAGTATTTGTTTAGACTCTTGTTCCGTCAGGATAGTACGCCCTGCTTCCCTGGCAGCGACAATGAGATTTTTAGCGCTCGTGCGGTCTGGTAAACCATCCCAATCTTCCAGCAGGGCTGGGGTTTCGTAAATACCGCGCAGATTGTAACTATACTGCCACATGTAATTAAATACACGAGCCGCTGAATCTGGATAGGGATAAGTGGAAATGCTGGCACGATTGAGAATTGCTTCCCCAGGCGTCACTTCATCGCCCCCCATCCAACTAGCGATGATGGGTTTACCAGGGGCAATTTTTCCCTGTTCCACACAGGCTACAAGATGCTCAGCCGTTTTGATGGGGTCGGTCATCGCTTGGGGTGTGAGAATCACCAGCAAACCATCACTATTCGGGTCACCAGCAGCAATTTCCAGGGTTTTAGCATAGCGCTGCGGGTCGGCGTCCCCCAAAATATCAATCGGGTTAGCATGGCTCCAGTAGGGAGGTAGGGTTTGGTTAAGGGCAGTAATAGTTTCTGCGGAAAGTTCCGCCAGTTCCCCACCACTGGTAATCAGCATATCCGTTCCCAGCACCCCCGGTCCCCCAGCATTGGTAATAATCGTTAAGCGTGGACCTTGAGGACGGGGTTGTTTCGCCAGTACCTCTGCCATATTGAACAGTTCCGAGATGCGTGTAACGCGCAACACCCCAGAACGACGAAAGGCGGCGTTGAGAACTTCATCACTGCCAGTCAGCGCTCCCGTATGGGAAGCAGAGGCTTTAGCAGCCGCTTCGGTGCGTCCGGCTTTAATCACAATAATCGGCTTGGTGAGGGCAACTTCGCGAGCGGCGGAGAGAAACGACCGTGCATCCCCGATGGACTCCATATAAATAACAATACTGTGAGTATGCGGGTCATCACCGAGATAATAAATCAAGTCACCCCAGCCCACATCTAGCATGGAGCCGATGGAAATAAAAGCGCTAAACCCGACGTTTTCCCGCCAACTCCAGTCGAGAATAGAGGTACAAAGGGCACCACTTTGACTGATAAACCCGACCTTCCCAGGAGGCGCTATCTTGCTGGCAAAGGTAGCGTTGAGTCCAGTATGGGGATTCATCAAGCCCAAGCAGTTGGGACCGATAATTCTCAGTTTCCCCTTAGAGGCTTCCTCTAGGATTTGTTGCTCTAGCTCGATACCAAGGACACCAATTTCCTTAAAGCCAGCGGAAATAATGATTGCACTTTTTACACCTACTGCCACGCACTCGCGGACAATTCCTGGTACAGTACGGGCAGGAGTCGCAATCACTGCTAAGTCAACCTTTTCTGGGACGGCGGCAATATTGGGATAACTTTTAATTCCCATGACACTTTTGTGTTTGGGATTGATGGGGAACACTGTACCACCAAAAGGGCTACTCACCAGGTTCCACAGCAGAGTGCGTCCGACGCTACCTGGACTATCGCTAGCACCTATGACGGCGACACTTTTGGGCGCAAAGAAGGAACTCAGCGGTTGGCGTTCCGAGCGCAGAATGTCATAGGCGGGGTCGGGTGTGAAGCTAAAAGTTTGCATGGTTGATGCTTGTTATAGGGTGAAGAGTTATAGGCAAGCGCGACATCGGGGTTAAATTTGTTTGTGCTTGGCGATGGGATTAGTAATTTCAGTAGGATTAATAGTTACATTCAATTGGCAATTCTGGTGGCTCAAGAGATTTATTTGCTCTCACCTGCTAGGATAACTACAGATTTGGAATCTTGATTTACGAATTAATAATTTCTCCGTTTTTGAACACTAAACTTAAGGTAAATAAATCTCAATCGTCGTTACCATTGATTGAGCTAAATCATAAGTTTTATCGCCACTTCCTCCTTAAATATAATTCGTCATTGTATGTGGGAACAGTCCCTCGTGAACAGTTTGGAGTTTGTTGCTATTAGAGATAGGTCTGATGCTGAGTTAGCATCGCTTAATTCCTAAGTTGCATTCAATTACTAGCAAATTCTGTTCAAAATTTGGTTAAGAAATGAATAAAATTTTCCCTGCTTGGGAAAACACATCGTCAGCAGTGTAGTGATAATTCAGGAATTATCGTTAAGAGGATGTCTGAAAAGTCTAATGAAATACTCGCCCAGGCGAATATAATTCGCGGAACTACACAGGCAAAACCCCTATAGCCCTTCGGGCATATGCTTCGCAAACGGGTATGCGCTCCTAGCTAGGTGCACGCGCTCGCGAACGCAGTCGCCGCTTGTCGGGCTAACCCTCTAAGAGCGCTGTCTCACCGCCTACGCGGGTTTAAAAACTTTGATTTTCCATTAGTCCGCGCCGACGGACTTCGCTTGTGTAGTAGCGGTTTTAACCGCCCAAAACTTAAGAGACATCCTCTAAGAAAAACGCAGGTTTTCCTAGTTGATTTGCATCAGTCCTAATTTTGCTAAAGCAAACAACTTTCCACTGTTGCCACTACTGACTGAGCTAAAGTTTTGAGGTCATAGCCACCCTCCAAACCAAATAAAATCCGACGAGTTACCTGTAAACAATACTTAGTAAACACTCCAAAGTCTTGCGGTTGGAGACAAATGTCCGCTAGGGGGTCATCTTCAATTGCGTCATAGCCTGCACTAACGATCAACAAATCAGGATAAAAGTTAGTTAAGAAAGGAATAACCTTTTGCTCAAATAAGGGTTGATAATCCGCTATGGTGCTACCTGGAAGCATAGGAAAATTCAGCACATTATTGTATTTGCCACGCTCAGTTGACCATCCAGTCCCAGGAAACAAGGATGATTGATGTAAGGAGATGTAGGCAATTTGGGGGTTGGATTGCACTAGAGTTTGTGTCCCATTACCATGATGCACATCCCAATCAAGAATGGCAATCCGGTTAACTCCAGGTTTTTGTAGGGCATAGTCGGTTGCACAAGCCTCATTGTTAAAAATACAAAATCCCATTCCCACTTCCCGCAAAGCATGGTGTCCGGGAGGACGGGCTAGCACAAATACAGGTTCTCCTGTGGTCAGTACGTAATCTACCCCGTCTAACCAAGCACTCACTGCCAGCATTGCTACTTCATAGGTGCGGGGCGAAACTACCGTATCGCTGTCGATATAGCCGCCTCCTCTATTAGACAGTGCCCGTACCCCATTGATGTAACTAGAGTCATGAACATTTTGTAAATAAGGCATGAGGTCGCGCTCTTCAACTGGAGTGGGTGTGCGCCATTGCAATTGGTCAGCCCAAGGAGCAGCCTTGAGGGCTTGCTTAATCACTGTTAGACGTTCCGGTGTTTCTGGGTGAAAATAACCAGTGTCATGTAGTAAAAAATCATCGGAATAGATAATAGGCAGCATGGGAAATCTGATTAGCCTTCTGCGCTTTGACTAAATCTCCAGAACAACAACCGCAGTGGCTCACAGTTCCAGCTTTGGGTTTTCTGTTCCCTAGAACACCCATGACCGGATTCTAAAACTGGAGTTGACCGCGATACAGATTTGGACGGGAAATGATCCGATTAGCCAGTAATTAGAAGGATTGAAAGATGACATGGCATCTGCCCTCCTATTTTTCAATCAGAAATTTTGTTTATAGTATTTCTATTTTGAGATTAAGAAGAAAATGTGAGGAAATTGTGAGTTAATCACCCTCGCAGCCACGGAAGCGTTTTCCTACTGCAATAACTCTCAATCAACTCCTGAAAGCGCTCATCTGTAGAAATTTCTTCAACATCTAGGTCAGTTTCTGGATGTTCTTTATACTTAGAATTAAGTTCAATCGCCTGCTGGAGATTATCTCAGGCTAATTCCACCTCACCTTGAAGAGCATAACAGGCGTCTGTATTGTAATCAGCATCCGCATAATCCGGTTTAATTTTCAATGCTCTATTAAAACTATCAATAGCTTCACTCTCATCACCCAGCCTCACTAAAGCATAGCCGCGTTTGTTCCAAGCTTTGAAGCAATCTGGCTGAAATTGAATCCCTTTGTCATAGCAGGCGATCGCTTCAGAATATCTCTCCAACTTTTCTCATGCCAATCCCCGGTTTAACCAAGCCACAGCATCATCTGGTTTATATTCGACAGCTTTATCAAATGATGCAAAGGTTTCCTTTTGCAGCCGCAAATATCCAAAAGCCACGCCGCCATCTGTCGGAACGGCATTGAAACACATCCTCAATCCCGACATTACATTATTTATTTATGGAAAGCACTGCGCCTGTGGAATGCCACCGATAAGAAACTCCGGTGAAACAATCACACCAACGCCCTATGTAACAGCCATCTCAGCAAAATTCTTCGTAATTACACCGACATTTGGTTCTACCTCAATCCAGAGCGTAGCACCACACTTTAAAGCTTGTTGTGGTCTTTGACACTCTCAGGTCTAAAGACACTAAGATTCTACATTCACAGACTCACCGTTAGACAGCAGGTTTACACCAACTGCCCAAGAGGGTAAATCTCCTGTAGCGTAAGTTCCCGTGTGCCCCACGGTACTTATTCCGATTCTCAAAATGTTAATTGCTGCATTGATATCTCTGTCTTCCGTATACCCACAATGAGGACAAACATGTGTACGAGTTGATAGAGATTTTTTCACAATATGCCCACAATTAGAACAATTTTGGCTTGTATTGTCGGGTGGTACTGCAACAGTCACCTTCCCATATTTATGCCCAAAATATTCTAGCCAACTGCGGAAAGTGTACCAACTAGCATCAGAAATAGATTTAGCTAGATGTCGATTTTTTACCAGCCCTTTCACATTTAAGTCTTCATAGGCTACCAAATCGTTAGATTGGATGACGGAATACGCTAATCTCTTGCAATATTCTTTTCGTTGCCTACTTACCCTTAGATGCTTGCGAGCATATCTTTCTCGTGCTTTGTGGTAGTTGTTAGACTGGGGTTGTTTAGCCTTCTTTTTGTCAGTGCTGAACTTCTTAGACTTTTTGCGATTAGCTCGGTTTAATTGTTTTTCAGATTGGCGGTAAAACTGGGGTGATGGCTCAACATTGCCTTTGTTGTCAGCAATGAAGTATTTCAATCCCAGGTCAATGCCAACTACTTGACCAGATGGTTCTGTTTCAATCTTTAGGTCAACATCAATTGCAAATTGAGCGTAGTACCCATCAGCACGACGCACCAATCGGACACGTTTAATTTGCTTGATGCTGTAGTAGTTTAAGTCATAGGTTCCCTTTAATTTTAGAGTTCCTATTCCCTTTTTGTCTGTGAAAGTTATAGATTTTCGAGTATCCGAAAGCTTCCATCCTGACGTTTTGTACTCAACAGAACGGCAGTTTTTCTTAAACTTGGGAAACCCCTTCTTACCTTTAACCTCACGAGCGCAGTTGTCGGAAAACCGAGATATTGCAGACCAAGAACGTTCAGCAGATGATTGTCTAGCCATTGAGTTTAATTCGTCAGCAAAAGGAAATTCAGCAGCTAACACTGCACAATATTTATTCAAGGCATACTTATCTACTTTTGAATCTTTGTTATCCATCCAGTAACGCAAACATTTATTTTGAATGAATTGACTAGTACGGATAGCATCGTCTATTGCACGACACTGCTTGTCCTTTGCTTTGACTTTAAACTCGTAAACAATCATGGTTTCGACCTTATTTACCACACTCTTATGCTAACAACTCCAGTATAAAATGTCAAAATATTCTCAAAAAAACCACGGCGATTAAAATCGCCCGCGTCGCTTATATCTCAGCCCTAAAGGGACTGAGTTTTACGCTTACCGTAAAAGCTTATAAACCAATCGACACGGACCATTAATGTCCGCCTCATGACAGTAAGTAGTGCGAGTTCCTTGTCGGAGAATAATTACAGGGTCAGTAGTCTTGTACTTGCGGTTGTGTTTAAGTTGGTTCTGGTTAACGTGGAGAATCTTTTCACTGTTGGGAAGTTGTTTTCTCCAAGTAGAGGCAGGTCCTTTTTTCTTCTTTAGCTTTTTGATTCTGGGCATACCATTGAATAAAGGTATCTGCCAAGACCGACCAACTTTTTCTGCTCCCCGGACTCTTCCTTGTTTTAATAGCTGTCGGAGTCTTTGACAGCTAATATCTAGCAAAG
>JAYKJH010000243.1:0-9056 GCA_035285345.1 Nostocaceae cyanobacterium
TTCTCAATGACCTTGACAATAAAGTTAAAGGATTTGATAACTCTGATGATGTGATCAATGGTCAGGGGGGCAATGACATCCTCTGGGGCTTAAGCGGAGATGATCTCCTGCGAGGTGGTACAGGCGACGATACCTTAATCGGTGGAACTGGAAACGATACTCTTGCCGGTAATGTTGGCGCTGACACATTTGTGCTGTCGGCAGATGGGTTGAGTCAAGTAAAAGACTTCACTGTGGGCATAGACAAGATTGGCTTATCCGGAAATCTCACATTCAATCAACTCCAAATCGAGCAAGGTACAGGAGTTAATTCCAGTAGCACCTGGATTAAACTTGCCAGCGACAACACCAATTTGATGCTCCTGAACGGTGTGCAAGCCAGTGCCCTCACAACGGCGATGTTCCTGCCAGCTTCGTCTTACCCATCGTCTTTACTTGCATAGCTGGTTTGGATTTCAACGGGTGGGCGATCGCCCTCCATTACCCTGTGCGATCGCTCTCACCACATTCAAGATAGAAGCGATCGCCTACAAGATAGATCGAGCGATCGATTGTTGTAGACGATATTGTAACTCTGAACATCTTTGAGTGTGTTGTTAGAGCCACGATTTTGTTTATAAACTTTCAAAGAGGTGTACCCATGTGGTTATTAACTAACCGATCGGTTCTGCTAGGAAGCTTTTGGACAATAGTTACCTTATTGAGTAGCCCCAACGTTCAAGCAGCGACGATCGCTTGGACAGATTGGCAAAGCGGTAGCGTAGGTAAGCCAGGTACAGCGTCCGGTTTAATCACTTTGTCAGATGCTTCTCAAATTGGAGTGCAATATACAGGAGAAATTTTGGACCTGCAAACTAATGGAGAATTTAACTATTGGAATCCAGCCACTCCTTATCTGAGTACAACCGTTGCCAATGCTCCACCAACCAGTGACATTATTAGTTTAGTTGGTGGCAATTCAATTGTTAATACCTTGTCCTTTTCCCAGCCAATCACTAACCCGATTTTGGCGATCGTCTCCTTGGGTTCTAGTATCGCTCAAATACCAGTCCGCTACCAATTTGATGCACCTTTCAACATCTTGAGTTCAGGTCAAGGCTATTGGGGAGAAGGACCGTTTTCTAAATTACCTGGTAATGTCCTTGAAGGAATCGAAGGACATGGCAGCATTCAATTTAGCGGTACTTACTCGACGATTAGCTGGACAGTACCAACCGCAGAAACTTGGCATGGGTTTACCCTGGGTACTGCGCTTGAGTTGAGGAATAATTCTCCTACTTCTGTGCCTGAATCAACTTCTTTCTTAAGTGTCATAACAATGGGTATGCTCAGTTTGACGGCAGTTAGAAAGCGGAAGCAACAAAGAAATTGCTGATTTTGGAGATGTTTTTGCTTCGCCAACCAGAGCCATTTTGCCAAGTATTTTCGGCGATATACAGGCGTTACTCCCAATCAGTTCCGTAGATAAAAATAGCAAGAATTTGTTCTAAATCGCAAGAAAATGTGCGACTGCGATTGAAAAGTCTGATTGAATCAATTGATTTACCAATGCAAGCTATCTCGCTTCTTAACTTCATCTTGCTTCAGCAATTTTACTGGCAAAACCTTGATCTGAAACCTATCACTCCCTTGTAAAGAGTTTGTTCTGCTTACCCTCCTAAAACAAAGGCGCTCGCCCATATATCTTGCAACTTCGTGGCGACCTCAATTCAGTAAAAATTCACCTATCAAATTAAAGAAAGGTCATGAATTATCCCATTATGAAAACCCTCATCTCCTTACTTTTCAGCATTCCCCTGACCACTCTACTTGCTGATGCTGCAAACGCACAAAACCTGGTTCCGCTAGAACTCTACTGGAGTCCTGAGCGAGAAGACAACTTTTCCACAGCAACTCCGGAAGGAGGCAACAGCGCGATACAAGCTGGATATGATTATGTGCGGGTTGAAGCTTGCGTTTTTCCCACTCAACAAGCTGGAACCGTACCTCTAAACCTCTATTGGAGTCCTGCGCGAGAGGATAACTTTACTACAGCAACTGGAATTGGTGGTGAAAGTGCGAGAGGGGCAAGATACCTCTTTGCTAGAACAGAAGGATACGTCTATCCTGAGCAGCGCGAGGGAACAATTCCTTTGACGTTGTATTGGAATGCCCTCAGAGGCGATAACTTCACTACTGCAACCAATGTCGGAATCCAAAGTGCCCAACAAGCGGGATATAGCTTTGTCAGGGTAGAAGGATATGTTTATCCAGCGAGTGCATGTCGATAGCAAGTTTGGGTGACATGAAAATAAACGGCTTTGAGAATTTGTAACCGTACATCAGAAACCCTGTATGCTGCGATCGCTCTCACCACATTCAAGATAAAACGGCGATTTATTCTTTCGTAGGGGAATGGCATTGCCTTGCCCCTACATACGTTGACAATGGATATATGCTATGCATCTGCATAGAAAAATGGTATAACTTCATTTGGTAATGCACTTATTTTGTCACGAATTTGTTAAATAAATTTAATTATCTTATAATTATCTTAAATTATGAAACCAAATCTTGTAAATCATCGCCTAGAGCAATTTATATTTTTTCTGCTCATTATAATTTTATCACTAGGATTAGATAATCCAGCTGACGCTCAACCTAATTCCTTACTCCCCTTTTTTGATAATCTCAATAACCCTGTTCCCGTAGGATTTCCCAGGGGACAGCAATTAGATATTACACCACCTGCACCCCAGCTAAATTCCTTTGACCAAGCTGTATTAAGAACCTGCGGACCCTTTGGTAGTAGAGTTACTCCCAAGCAATTTCAACAACTAATGTCCGCTTATCCAAATGTTTTCCAGCGATTGCAACAAGTTAGCGGTGGGGAAATAATTCCGGGACGCAGAACAACAGCACAATTTTTAGAAGATTTAACTAATATTTGGTTTAAACGCAGAGCCTTTACCCACATTTTTTGTGGTGAAATCTATAATGCTCGCGACATTGGTGGCTTGCATTTTTACGGGAGATATTTAGAGTTACAAACTGCAGGAATTGGTGGCAGATTAGCCAATAATTCTTCACGAGAGCAGGTAATTCCTGGGGTAATTTATACCCTAGGTGTGGAAATTAAACAGGGTAATCGCACTATTGTAGATAATATTAAAGGCTATGACTATCTCAGCAGTGCGGAAGAAATTCTCTTATCTGCAACAGCCGCATTTAAAGCCCAAGGAAATACTGAGGGTGCTTGTGTTTATAATCTGCGCGATCGCGAGACTGGAACCTCTGTCCCAACAATTTTTGTCAGACAAAACAACGCTATTGTGACGTTTTACCCGGATGCGACACCTAGGGGTAGAAGGTGTAAATGATGAGGTAATGGGGCACACACTGATATCACGGATACACCGATGATGGATGGGTTAGGGGTTAAGGGAATGGGTAATAAGTAATAGGAATTTCTCGTTCCCAGTCTCTGGCTGGGAATGTATCATTGATTTGTAACTTCTATTTACTATCATCGTCTTCCGTCTCCACTACTTCAAACTTCACCTTGTTGTACAAATCTTGCAGTGAAATTGTAAAGGATACTGAAGCAAGGGAAATAGCTTCATCTTCCTCGTCATACTCACAAAATGACCAGCGCTTCTTAGCCGTTTTAGAATATTGCTCAACCCGAATCCGAGTTTGGTCAATTAATAGATATTCTTGAAAAGACTCAATAGTCCGATAAGCTTCAAATTTTCCTTCTCGGTCATATCCCGTGGTAGATTTGGATAAAACCTCAATAATTACTTGAGGATTAGTAATTATATCTGTGCGGTTATTGAAGTACTCAATTTCTCCCGCAACAATCATGACATCGGGATATGTATATATGCGCTTTTGCGGTATCCATAGACGCACATCACCCATGAATACTTCATAATCTTGCTGTCTGAAGGCAAAATTGAGAGCAGAACTCAGATTCAGCGCAATTCTGTTGTGATTTGTAGATCCACCAGCCCTAGGAATAATTTGTCCGTCAATATATTCGCTTTTGAAATCAGCAGCTTCCTCTAGTGCTAAATACTCTTCAGGATTATAGTATTTCTTTTCTGCTACTTGCATAGTTTCTTCCCTGAGTTTTGGACTAAGTAGAGACGCAATTACTCACCTCTCCACATCTTTAATCTATCGTTTTCTTAACGGTGGGGTTGAACGATAGTAAAACCAAAGCGACATATATCTAAAGAATCCAAAATCCAAAATCTAAAATCCAAAATCCTATCACCCCCACAATCTTCTCCCACTCCGTCCTTTTAACTGTTCATGCGTATCTTTTAACAAAGCAGGAATATCCAAATTTTCCGGACATTTGGGTAAACAATCACCGCATTCTGTACACTTATTTGCCTTCATTCCAAAAAACCAATGTCCAGCATTTTCAAACATACCGTAACGATATTGTCCATAGTCAGTCATATCATAAGCAACCGCTAAATTCCGCAGTCGCAATACTTCAGGAATGTTGATATTTTTGGGACAAGGTAAACATTGATAACACTGACTGCACTTGTCAGTACCTAAAGCCTGATTTTGGTGTTTTTCTAAGCGATTAAAAACAGCAATTTCCTCTTTTGTTAGTTCTCCCACACTGTCAGCAACCTGCAAAGGTGCAATTAATTCCTCTGGGTTAGCTGGTCCAACACTCAGGGTAGTAATCCGAGGGTCACTCAGGAGGAAGCGATAGTTTAACTCCAGGGGAGAAAAGGGACAGCACAAGTCTTGTAGCTTTACAGGGGGTGTGTAGAGTCTTCCACCCTTATCAGCAGGGGAAATGATAAAAACCCCCATGTCTTTGTTTTGCGCTAGCTGGATTGCTGGAGCGTTACGTTGGAAAAAATAGTAATAATGCAGATTGACAAATTCAAAAAAATCTGTTTCAATAGCTGCGAGAATTACCTCTAGGGGTGCGTGGGTAGAAAAACCAACATGTCGCACCCGACCATCAGCCACAGCTTCCCAGACAGCTTGCATACAGCCTTTTTTGGCTTGTACCCATTCTAAGTGCTGCCAAGTGTTCAAGCCATGAATTCCCAGACCATCGAGATAATCTATGTTTAACCGCTTGAGGGATTCATCAATATGACGACGCATGGTGTCAGCGTCAGGTGTGGGGGTAATTTTTGTGGTAATGTAAAACTGACTACGGGGTAAGCATAAACCAGCAGCCAGTGCAGCACCGAAATATTCCTCACTGTTGCCATATCCCCTGGCAGTTTCTATGTGATTAATTCCTAGCTTTAAGGCTTTTTCTACAGTCTCCCAGACATTTTCAATTGTAGCCAGATAGCGCATGGTTCCCAGGGAAAACACGGAAAGTGGGAGGTTGGTTTTCCCAAATCTTCGATACTGCATAGTTTCAGTCCTGTAGAGGTGGGGTTTCCCCACCCATTTGGGGTTGCTAAGGGTCGGGTTTCCCGACCCCTACATGAGCTAACTTTCACTCCCACCAAACCGCTGAATTAAGTCTTCCGGTCGGAGATTGGAGACAAATTCCCGGAAAGCTTGCTGTTCTGCTTCGTCAGCTTCTCGATCCACGGGGATGGAAGCGTCAGCAACTACTTCTTCCATTACCCAAATGGGGGTATTTGTCCGCAGAGCAATGGCGATCGCATCACTCGGACGGGAGTCAATTTCTTTTGTGAATTCTCCTTGTTTGACAATCAAAGATGCATAAAATGTATCTTTTTGTAAAGAATGGATAATCACTCGCTCTAAACCCATGTTCCAGGTCTCTAGAATATTAACAATCAAATCGTGGGTTAATGGTCTGGGAGGTGGTTGATTTTCCAGCGCACCCATAATTGCTTTTGCCTGATCCTGACCGATATAAATCGGCAAAGCGCGTCTATCGGAAGCGTCTTTCAAAAGCACAATTGGATTGCGAGTAATCGCATCTAGTGCAATACCAGCGACTTTCATTTCAATCATCGGTTAAGCCTCTAATAATGTCGTAGGCGATAAATAATTAGTATCCATCGATACACTGCTAGCTAGGGGGACAAACGATAAACATAGTTGTTCATTCCATATAATTAATTGATTAAACCCCCAACTGGCAGTGAACACCAGAGTAATTTAACTTGGTGGGGATCGACAACGTTCTACTTGTTCAAGTATGCCCTGCGATCAATGGGGATATATTAATATGAGACAAGGATTTTCAGTTAGAAAATATACTTATAATTTAGCTATTATGAGCAAATATTGGGGAGGTTTTCTGATAATTTCAGCCAAAATTAAGCAATACATTAGTTTTTTGAGTAAATAACAGTGTTTACAGGATTAATACAAGCAATCGGAACTATTAAGCCCCTGGGAGGTGACTTTTGGCAGATTACTTGTGTCACCCAGCCAGCAGATATGATTTTAGATGATTTAGCTGTGGGTGACAGCGTGGCTGTAGATGGGGTTTGTTTAACAGTAGAACAAGTTTTACCCCTAGGTTTTATTGCTACTGCTTCCCCAGAAACCCTACGTCGCACTACTTTGGGAGGTGAGTCCTCAGCCGAGAAGTTCGTAAACCTGGAAACTTCTTTAAGGGTAGGTAGCAAAATCGGTGGTCATTTTGTGATGGGTCACGTGGATGGTGTCGGTCGGTTACTGATATCTGAACAAACAGCCACTTCTTGGGAAATGACCTTTACTGCACCCAGTGCGATCGCTCGTTATATTGTTCCCAAAGGAAGTATAGCTGTGAATGGTATTAGCCTAACAGTGGCAGAATACCAATCTGATTTAGAACAGTTTACAGTCGCAGTAATTCCCCTCACCTACGCTGAAACCAACCTCCACTATTTGCAACCGGGTAGTAAAGTCAATTTAGAAGGCGATATATTAGGTAAATATGTGGAAAAATTGCTCTTTGCTGGAGTCTCTCCCAAGCTAACAGAATTTGACAGCAACATAGACGCCATTACTCCCAATTTCTTAGCAGAACATGGGTATCTCTAAGGTTAGAGAATAGGTAATTAGGTAATGGGTAATGGGAACAAATGACTAATGACTAATGACTAATGACTAATGACCAATGACTACTAACTAGCCATGCGCTGTGTTACTCTCATATTCACTATCAGCTTCAGTTTCATTTCCTTTATACCTACTGTGCCTTCTTGGGCACAAACCAACACAGAACCAAATTTACAAGCTGTTTGTAACAAAAATATCCAAAATTTAACTGCTAATAACGCTCTTCCGCCACCTGATAGCACACCTCTGGATACATCGGTATTGAAACCAGGTAAATTACCCAGAGATGGTATAGTCACTGCGAATAGCATTAACCAAGCAAAATTAACTATTCCCAGCCTATGGTGGACTAAGGAACAAACCGAGAGCAAGCTATTGAATAACTGGATAGCTTATACTACCGCAGAACCAAAGCGAGTAGATGTAATAGTCAATCAGCAAATTTGGAGTATTCTTGACTACTTGCAACGCTACGATTTTGTCAACCGTTTGGGCAATGTAGCACGGGATTATAGTTACAACATCCGGGTGTTTAATACTGATAAACAATGTTTGGCAACCTATACTTGTAACTTTGATACCAAACAATGCAGTATCGATAACATGGATTCTCGCCACCGCATCGGTTTAGAGCGACAACCCTTCATGTTGCAGGAATAACAAGAGTAGGGTAATGGGTAATGGGGTATAGGGCATGGGGCATGGGAAACTAATGACTAATGACTAATGACTAATGACTAATAACCCTTGACTTTGGCGAACAAAGTTTCGTACTCCTTGATAACATTGGGGGATAGGGGGAGTAAAAATTCACTTTTGGCAAAGACATCTTGATTTATTAATAATAATTGCCGCAAAGATTCTTGAAAATCTGATGCTACCAAGTCGGTGGGAATGGGAGAAGACGCATCGGTCAGGAGAGAAATTTCCTTGGCTGTCTTAGGTTGCCAGCAAAAATCTATCCATTGATGTAATAAATTATTATTGACATCCCGGCGGGGATTTACCCATAAATCTGCCCACAGTGCTGTTCCTGACTGGGGAACGACTGCTGCTAGTTGTTGATAGCGCTGAATCACTGGTAAGACATCATTTGACCAACCAACCGCTAACCAAGTATCACCACTGATGAGAGGTTCAAGGTAGGTATTGGAACTGTAAAATTTTACTTGGTTATTTAGGGTCTGTAGTTCAGTTTCTAAGCTACTAACTTGGTCGAGTTTTTCAGTGTTGTAGGATTTTCCTAACTTCTTGAGAGTCAAACCAATAACTTCCCGTGGGTTATCCAGCAGCGTCAGGCGATCGCGCAGTTCTGGTCGCCATAAATCACTCCAATCTTTCGGAGTCCAACCCAATTTTTGAAACTTGTTACGGTCATAAACAATTACTGTAGTTCCCCAGCGATAGGGTGCAGCCCAAATCTTACCCCTTTTATCTGGTTTCCCTTGGTCATTGCGTGTTACCAATTGCTGCCACTTTGATGGTAAACCTGACCACCGCTTTAGCTGTGCTTGATCTAGCGGTTGAATTAATTTTTGCTCAATTGCTGCTGCTAGCCAATAATCCCCCAATGTCACCAAGTCAGGTAAATTACCAGTAGACTCAGATTTGACAAATGGGACTGACAAATTCCAGCCTCTACTGGATGCTTGAGTTGATGATTTATGCTGCCAAGTTTGCAATTGCTTAAATAAAGTTTGTATTTGTTCAACGGGCGTCAAATTTAACTGCACTGATTGTGCTAAACTCTTACGAAACTCATTCACTATCTGTGCTGGAATTGAGCCTTTCAAGACCCGCACCCGCAGTGTAGCTTGGTTTTTTCCACCACACCCAGCCAGCAACTGCGAAACTACAACCGCGCCACTACCAACTAAAAAATACCGTCTATTCATCGTCATTAGTCATTAGTCATTAGTCATTAGTCATTAGTCATTAGTCATTAGTCATTAGTCATTAGTCATTAGTCATTAGTCATTAGTTATTAGTTATTAGTTATTAGTCATTAGTCATTATGCCCCATGCCCCATGCCCCATGCCCCATGCCCCAT